>NZ_CCDX020000021.1:0-69145 GCF_000751115.1 Thalassospira sp. GB04J01
CCCGCAACCACTTCTGTTATAACTCCCTTTTGTGCGAGATATGACAAAGACTAAAAACAAAACACAAAACACCCCGCTCAGCTTTCGCAGAGCGGGGTGTTTTGTTTGGTTATATACAATCTCAGAATTTTGAATTTTAGATGATGTGCCATGGGCTGGTCTCCGCTGCATCAATCATCTGATTGTGCAAGGTTGGCGCCGTTTATCTTGATGGTACAATAGATTGGGCTGCTTCAACAACAAGCGGGGCAATTTCCGCTTCCGCACGTTCGATGGTCCAGCGGATCGACGGCAGAGAACAGTGGATGGCGCCAACCGGTATTCCGTCAATACTGCATATCGGGGCGGCAACATTGACTTCATCGGGTAAAACCTGCCCCTGTGTGGTGCAATATCCCTTTTCGCGTGCCATAAGAATATTGTCGAGTATGGCCCCACGATCCATCGTTGTGCGCTGGGTGTATTGCCGGGTTGGCCAATTGCTTACCGCGTCACGGATGGCCTGATCGGACTGGCGGCTCAGGATGACGCGCCCCGATGAAGCGACAAGTGCGGGTACCCGTCGGCCAATCGCCGAAGCCCCGAAATTGGTGCGGTGATTGGGCATGCGCACGACATAAATAATATCGGTTCCGATTGGCTCGGCCATGTTGATGGTTTGTGATGTTTGGCGGCTTAGGTCGATCAAACGCGGCATTGCCAACTGCGCCAGATAATCAGCCCATAGATAACTGTACGCCATTTCCAGATATTTGACAGATGGCGAAAACCTACGTGTTTCCGAGTTCTTTTCCAGATAACCAAGCTCGTATAACGTATTGGCATATCGCTGTGCCGCACTCTTTTCAAGACCGGTAACCTTCACAAGATCGCCCAGGCCGAGTTCGGTTTTATCTTCGGAAAAAGCCTCAAGTATCCGCATGCCCTTTTCAAGGGATGTGACAAAAAGGGTGTCCTGCTGCCGGGCTTTGGCATCCGTCATGGTCGCATTTCCTCAGGTTTTTTAATGACAAACGTGCTGGTTGACATCCAGCTTTCAGTTGCCTTATCGTAGTTATATACAGTACGCTGTATTATAATATAATACAAGGTGTTTTAAATGCATCTAATGTGTCTTGCCGCAAATATTGTGAAGCGGGGCATTCATATCAGGAGGCTATAATGAAACAGATCCTTAAGGGGGCTGGAATCTTTGCCCTCGCCATGGCTGCTGCTGGAACAGCTGCTGCCAACAAAGCTGACGATACCCTCAATGTCGCGTTCTCCAAAGAACTTGAAAATGTCGACAGTTATTTCAACTCTGCGCGTGAAGGCGTCATCCTGCAACGCTCCATCTGGGATGGGCTGGTTTATCGCGATCCTTACACCGGCGAGTATAAGGGAAATCTGGCGACGGACTGGAAATGGGTTGATGACAAAACCCTTGAATTCAATCTTCGCCAGGGCGTTACCTTCCACAACGGCGAACCTTTCGATGCGGACGATGTGGTCGCGACCGTTAACTGGGTTGCGGACGAAAAGAACGGGGTGAAAACCCAGCGCAACGTCAACTGGATGGAAAGTGCTGAAAAGATTGACCAATTCAAGGTCCGCATTCACCTGAAGGCGCCATTCCCCGCGGCTATCGAATATCTCGCCGGGCCGGTGTCGATTTACCCCAACGAATACTACGCGAAAGTCGGTCCGACCGGCATGGGACTTAATCCGGTGGGAACGGGTCCGTACAAGGTTGTTTCGGTCGAACCGGGCAAGCATTTCGTGCTGGAGAAGTACGAAAATTATCACAAGGACAGCCCGAAGGGGCAGGCCAATATCGGTCGTCTCGATATTCGTACCATTCCTGATTTCAACACCCAGGCGGCCGAACTGTTCAGCGGCGGTCTGGACTGGGTCTGGCAGGTGCCGCCAGATCAGGCCGAAAGTCTGGCGGCTATGGGCGAGTTCACGGTTGCCAATGAAAGCACGATGCGCATCGGTTATCTGCAATTTGATGCGGCTGGTCGCAGCGGTGAAAACAACCCGTTCACCAACAGACTTGTGCGTCAGGCCATTTCTCATGCCATTGACCGCGAAGCCATCGTTGCATCGATGCTTAAGGGGAAATCCCGTGTGGTCAATTCGGCCTGCTTCCCGTCGCAGTTTGGCTGTGAACAGGACGTTACCGTCTATGATTACAATCCGGAAAAAGCCAAGCAACTGCTAGCCGAAGCTGGTTATCCGGACGGGCTGGAGATCGACTTCTATGCCTATCGTGACCGCGAATATGCCGAAGCCATGCTGGGGTATCTCGAAGCGGTCGGTATCAAAAGCAATTTCAAGCTTTTGCAATATTCGGCATTGCGTGAACTGAGCATGAAGGGCGAGGTACCAATGTCGTTCCAGACATGGGGTTCCTATTCTATCAACGATGCGTCGGCGATCGTCAGCCAGTATTTCAAGCTCGGCAGTCTTGATAGTGCGCAAGATGAGCAGGTCAAGGAATGGCTGGATGTTGCCGACAGTTCCGTCGATTCTGACGAACGCAAGGAATACTATTCCAAAGCGCTGAAGCGTATAGCGGAAGAAGCCTATTGGTTGCCGTTGTTCTCCTATAACTCGAACTACGTGTTCACCAAGGATCTGGAATATGCACCGACCACGGATGCTATTCCGCGCTTCTTCCAGATGAGCTGGAAATAATCCTCCGGATCAGGGGTTCAGAACGGTGTTGGTATATACGTTAAAAAGGCTTAGCTTGGCCTTGCTGGTTACGCTTGCGGTCTCCATGCTTAGCTTCGCGCTTCTCTATCTTTCTGGGGATCCTGCGGCAGCTATTGCGGGTGAAACGGCAAATGCCGATGATATCGAAGCTGTAAGGATATATTACGGCTTTGATCGACCATGGGTCGTTCAGTATGGCGAATGGATGTTCAATGCGATCAGGGGGGATTTCGGCACAAGTTATTACTTCAAATTGCCGGTATCACAATTGGTTGCTGATCGCCTGTCCGTCACGATGTTGCTTGGCTTATGCGGAATCTCGTTTGCGCTTTTAACGGCGGTTCCGTTGGGCGTTGCCGCCGCCGTTCGCCCCAACAGTATCATTGACCGAATTGCCTTGTTCCTTTCGGTCATGGGGCAGGCCATGCCAAGTTTCTGGTTTGGCCTGGTCCTTATTGTCCTGTTCAGTATCAAGCTTCGCCTTCTGCCGCCTTCCGGTTCGGACAACTGGCAGAACTTTGTGATGCCAACCATTGTGCTGGGCTATTACGCCATGCCGGCCATTATGCGCCTGACCCGTGCCGGGATGCTTGATGTGCTCGGTGCGGATTATGTCCGCACCGCACGCGCCAAGGGGGCGGGTGAATTCCGTGTCATGTTCAAGCATGCCCTTCGCAACGCAATCATCCCGGTTGTCAGTCTGGCCGCCGTGCAGATGGGCTTCATGCTGGGCGGATCGATTGTCGTTGAATCGATCTTTGCCCTGCATGGCGCGGGCTATCTGGCATGGGAATCCATTGGTCGTAACGATCTACCAACCGTGCAGGCCTTGATCCTGGTGTTTTCGATGTTCTATATCGTCTTCACCTTCCTGTCGGATTTGTTGAATGCGTGGCTTGATCCGCGCATGAGGGTGGGCTGACATGACCAACACGACCGAAACCATCCATGCTGTCGCACCCAAGGTTGAACCCGAAGTCCTGAGCGGCCCGACACCACGACAGATTTTGGTGACCAAGGTTCTTGGTCACAAGGGGCTGATGTTTGGTGCTATCGTGCTTCTGGGCATCTTCCTGATGGCGCTTTTTGCGCCCCTTCTGGCACCTTATGATCCCTATCATCAGGACCTGATGCACCGGATAGTGCCCCCGGTATGGGATGCCAAAGGCAGCTGGGACAACATCCTTGGTACCGATCATCTGGGGCGGGACTATTTGTCACGTCTGCTTTATGGCGCACGTATTTCATTGGCCATCGGGGCGATTGCGGCCCTGATTTCCGGCATTATCGGCACCAGTTTGGGGATTGCTGCCGGTTATTTCGGCGGACGTGTCGATTCCTGTGTCACCTTTCTGATCAATGTGCGTCTTGCGATGCCCGTGGTTCTGGTTGCGCTGGCTGTGGTTGCGCTGTTTGGCGGTTCGCTTGAAGTCGTGATTACGGTTCTTGGTCTTTTGCTTTGGGACCGGTTCGCGGTCGTGATGCGGTCCGCCACCCTGCAATTGCGATCCATGGAATATGTCACCGCGGCTAAGGCTATCGGCTGTTCGACCAAGCGCATCCTGTTTAGCGAAATCATGCCGAACATCACAAACAGTCTGATTGTGATTGTCACGCTTGAAATGGCGCATGCAATTTTGTTGGAAGCGGCCCTGTCGTTCCTGGGCCTCGGGGTGCAGCCGCCAACACCGTCTTGGGGGTTGATGGTATCGGAAGGCAAGCAGATGCTTCTGTTCCAGCCATGGATGATTGCCATCCCCGGTGTCGCGCTGTTCATCCTTGTTCTGGCGATCAATCTGCTGGGCGATGGTCTTCGCGATGTTTCCGCACCTGAAAACCGCAACTAGGGGCATCAGCATGGAAAATATTCTTTCTGTTCGCGGCCTGACGGTTGATATCCCGCTGGCGGCCGGAACGCTGCATGCCGTGCGAGGCATTGATTTCGATGTGAAGCGGGGTGAAACCCTTTGTGTGGTGGGTGAATCAGGCAGTGGCAAATCCCTGACCTCGCTTGCGATCATGGGCCTTCTGCCCAAGCAGGCCCAACGTTCGGCGCAGGTTCTTGATTTTGAGGGGGTCGATCTTCAAACGGCGTCAAAGCGCGATATGCGCAAACTGCGCGGTAACCGGATTTCGATGATCTTTCAGGAGCCGATGACCTCGCTTAATCCGGCATATACGATTGGGGATCAACTGATGGAAGCCCTTTTGCTTCATCGCAAGGTTTCCAAGCCAGTTGCGCGTGATCGTGCCATCGAACTTCTGGAAAAGGTCGGGATCACGGCGGCAGCCAACCGCATGAAACAATATCCCCATCAGCTTTCCGGCGGTCTGCGCCAGCGCGTGATGATTGCCATGGCCCTAATGGGGGAACCGGATCTGATCATTGCAGATGAACCGACAACCGCCCTTGATGTCACCATTCAGGCCCAGATATTGCGCCTGCTTAAGGATCTTCAGCGTGAGTTGAACATGGCGATGATCCTGATTACCCACGATCTCGGTGTGGTGGCCCGCGTCGCAGACAAGGTCGCCATCATGTATGCCGGTGAAATGGTTGAATCGGGCAGCACCGCCGAAGTCTTTACTGCGCCAAAGCACCCCTATACCCGCGGATTGCTTAATTGTATTCCGGTGCCGGGTAAAACCGCTGCGGGGGAACATCTGGGGTCGATCCCCGGCATCGTGCCGTCTCTTATCGGTGATGTGGTCGGCTGTGCTTTCCGCAGTCGCTGTGACGAGGCAACCGCGCAATGTTCATCCGACATTCCCGCGCGGGTTTCGTCGGCAGGGCACCTTTATCGCTGTGTTCACGATTATGATGGGCCCGCATCCCCGTCGATGAACCAGCCAAAATCGGGGGAAGCATAATGTCCGTTCCGGTTCTTGAACTTGATAACGTCTCTAAAATCTTTTCGATCAAGCAAGGCATCTTTGGCAAACGCAAGGACCTTCGCGCAGTTGACGAGTTGACTCTAAAATTACAAAAGGGAGAGGTCCTTGGACTGGTCGGCGAATCCGGCTGTGGCAAAAGTACCCTTGCACGTATTTTGCTGGGACTGGAAACACCAACAAAGGGCCGGGTCCTAGTCGATGGCGAAGACATCACCACCCATGACCGAGCCTATCTAGCGCGCCGCATTCAGCCCATTTTTCAGGACCCCTATTCATCGCTGAACCCGCGCAAAACCATCGGCGACATTATCTCGTTACCTTTGCGCGTGCACAAAGTGGGCGATCCGCGCGACTGGGATAAGCAAACTACCGATATCCTTGATGTCGTGGGTTTGCCCAAGCGGGTTTTGCGCAGTTATTCAAGCCAGCTTTCAGGTGGGCAACGTCAACGTGTCGCCATTGCGCGCGCACTGATAATGCGCCCGGAAATCGTCATCTGCGATGAACCGACGTCGGCCCTGGATGTCTCGGTACAATCGCAGATCCTTAATCTGCTGTCCGATTTGCGCAATGAATTCGGGCTGACTTATCTGTTCATCAGCCACAACCTTGCGGTGGTCGAACATCTGGCGACACGGGTGGCGGTCATGTATCTGGGCCGTATCGTCGAAGAAGCCGATGCATCGCGGCTTTTTGCGGGCCCAGATCATCCCTACACCAATGCGTTGCTGGAATCTGTTTTAACGCCCGACCCGTCCCTTGGCGTTCCTGATACCCAATTGGGAGCAGTGTTTCCCAACCCGATCAACCCGCCTAGTGGATGTCATTTCCATCCACGCTGCCCGCGGGCGATTGATATATGTTCGACCAAGGCACCGGTCGCGACCCTTCATCAGGGCAAACGGGTTGAATGTCATCTGGTCGAAGGGGCGGTTCAATGATCCGCGACAATTTTTCCAACATGCAGTCGGTACGTAAAAACGTCGTCACCGCCGAAAATGGTGGTGTAGTCGCGGCCCAGCATAAGCACGGCGCACAGGTCGGGGCAGACATTCTTGCCGCAGGGGGCGACGCCATTGACGCTGCGATTGCGACTTCTTTTGCCATGGGCGTGGTCGAACCCTGGATGAGCGGCCCGGCAGGTGGCGGTGCAATGGTAATTTACCGCGCCGACGAGGACCGGACCTATACCATTACCTTTGGCATGCGCTCACCCGCCGGGCTTGATGTTGCGGATTATCCGATATCAGGCGAAGGCGTCGCAGGCGATCTGTTCCCATGGCAACGCGTCGTCGGGGATCGCAACCAGATTGGTGCCACTGCGATTGCCGTACCCGGTACTGTTGCCGGTATGGGTCTTGCCTTTGATCGGTTTGGTACGATGCCGTGGCGCGATCTTGTTTCACCTGCGGCAAAACTTGCGCAAGGTGGCTTGTCGGTTGATTGGTATGCCGCCCTTATCATCGCCGCCAGCACCCGCGAACTTGCCAAGAACCCAACGGCGGCGGAGACCTTTCTTGAAGACGGACAATGGCCAACCATTGCCGGATGGACAGCGCTTTCGGACAAGCGGATCAATCTTGACCGAATGGCAAACACCCTGCAGCGCATTGCCGATAAAGGCGCACGCGAATTTTACGAAGGCGATCTTGCGGCTGAAATCGTTGCCGATGTTGCGGCAGCCGGCGGCTGCTTGTCCCTTGACGACATGAAATCCTATCAGGCTGTTTTGGCTGACCCGCTGGCAACATCCTATCGCGGAGGGACGATCTTTACCCCGCCTGCGATGACGGCGGGTGAAAACCTTGCCGAATGTCTGGAAATTCTATCACATCAAGAACTCCAAGGCACCAAACCGGGGGTGGATGCCTACGCCGCCTATGTTGACGCGCTTAAGGCGACCTATAAACGCCGTTTGCGCGAAATGGGCGATGTCGATGACAGCCGCGCCCCTGCCTGCACCACGCATTTCAGTGTGACAGACCGACACGGTAATATGGTTACCGTGACCCAAACGCTGCTATCGATCTTCGGCTCTAAGGTCGTCCTGCCCGGAAGCGGGCTTTTGATGAACAACGGGATCCTGTGGTTCGACCCTGAACCGGGAAGGCCAAACTCGTTAGCCCCCAACAAACGCTGTCTAATGAATGTTTGCCCGGTCATCGGGCAGCACAAGGACCGGCGTTTTGCCATCGGGGCATCCGGCGGGCGCAAGATTTTGCCAGCCATCCTGCAACTAACATCCTGCCTGATGGATTTCGATATGACCCTCGAAGACGCTTTTCATCAGGCGCGGGTCGATTTCAGCGGCGGCGATACGGTGATTATTGATCAAAGCCTTTCGCCCGATATCGTTGCTGTCCTTGGGGAACGCCATCATTACGTGACCACACGCCGAACCGCTTTCCCCTATGCCTTTGCCTGCCCGGCTGGCGTACTTCGTCAGGGACAGATCAATCAGGGCATGACTGAAATCATGTCCCCCTGGGGCGATGCCGTGGCCGAAAATCGGAATGGGTCGTGAAACGCACAAGCGCCGCCATTCCCTTAAGGATTTGATGGCGTAACGGAAATAATAAGGATTAATCAATGTCAACGCGTGCTGATGCTATCGAAAATGTCACCCGGTATTTCGAGGATGGGCAGTTCATCGACGAACTGCGTCGAATGGTCGAACAGAAAACCGAAAGCCAGAAGCCCGACAATCTAGAAGCGCTTTATGGCTATCTTGCCGATGTGATTGTTCCGATGGTGCGCGATATGGGGTTTGAAACCCGCATCATCGATAATCCCAAGCCCGGTTTCGGACCGTTTCTGTTTGCCGAACGCCGCGAAGGTGATGACTTGCAGACCATCCTGACATACGGGCATGGCGATGTGATCCTCGCACAGGAAGGCGAATGGCGCGAAGGACTTGAGCCTTTCAAGCTGGTGATTGAAGGTGATCGGGTTTACGGGCGTGGTACGGCGGATAACAAAGTGCAGCATTGCATTAATCTGGCGGCCCTGCGGTCGGTCATTCAGACACGCGGCGCGTTGGGCTTTAACTGCAAGGTGATCATTGAAATGGGCGAAGAGGCGGGGTCGCCCGGCCTTGCCGAACTGTTTACCAATTATCGCGACCTTTTTGCTGCCGATGTCCTGATTGCATCCGATGGCCCGCGCCTTAGTGCTGAACGCCCGACCATGTTCATGGGGTCGCGGGGGGCTATCAATTTTGCGCTTTCGCTGAAATATCGCGACGGCGGACATCATTCGGGGAACTGGGGCGGGTTGCTCAAAGATCCGACGATCGTATTGTCACATGCGATTGCGTCGATAGTTGATGAACGTGGCCAAATTCAGATTCCCGAATGGCGTCCCGATAGCCTAAGTGATGAAGTCCGCGAGGCCCTTAAGGATTGTCCAATCACCCAATCCGAATCCGGACCGAGCATTGCCCCTGATTGGGGTGAGGAAAGCCTGTCTTTGGCGGAAAAGGTCTATGGCTGGAACAGCTTTGCTGTCCTGGCCGCAAAGGCCGGCAATCCGGAAAAACCGGTGAATGCCATCGCGCCCGAAGCCATCGCGCATTGCCAGTTGCGGTATGTGGTCGGAACGGACGCGGATGAAATTTTACCGGCGTTGCGCCGTCACCTTGATAAACACTGCTTCACGGATATTGAAATCATTCCATCGACAAAAGGTTTCTTCCGGGCAACCCGGCTTGACCCGTCCCATCCATGGGTGATCCGTGTGCGTGATTCAATCACCGAAACCACCGGCATCAAACCGGCGGTGTTGCCCAATCTCGGTGGATCGTTACCCAACGATACATTTGCCTATATCCTTGAAATGCCAACCGTCTGGGTGCCGCATTCCTATGCGTCATGTTCACAACATGCGCCTAATGAACACATCCTGCAAAGCCTCAGCCGTCAGGCCCTGCAAATGATGGCCGGTGTGTTCTGGGATATTGGTGACATAGCTGGGCCCCGATCATGACGGGGGCAAAAGAAATATCCGCTGCAAACTGCACGCTTTATCCGATGGAATGGACGCCTGAAGGCGACTGCAAGGAATTGCCGATGGTACAGTGATGGAGCTGAGATCTACCGTTGGCTCCTGAATGATGAAAGCCGGAAGAGCAGAAGTGCTATTCTGGCTTTCATATGTCGGTGAAGGTTTTGGTATATTTTTTGAGCTAGCAGAAAGAGTGAAATTGTTGTCAGCCAGATAGTTAGGCGTGGATATCTAGCTCGATATATGGAAGTTGTGGATTATATATTGGTTGCGCGAGGAGAATGAGGTTTTGCGTGAAATTGATACTTTGATCGCAGATTAAAGTAGTCTGGGGTTCATTGGGGGTAAGAGAGCGTAGTTAATTGCGCGCCCCCGCAACCACTTCTGTTATAAATCGCTCCTGTGCGAGATATAACAAAGCCCTAGACCAAAAAAGACACCCCGCTCGGCGAAAGCCAGTGGGGTGTTTTGTTAAGCGCAGTGCTTTTAGAGATATCCTCAAAATCCAAAGTGAGTTGCCCTACAAGGGCACGCAGCTCAGCCTATGCTAAGTCGCTTGGATGACTTGCGTAGTATGTGAGCTGGGTCTCGAATGTCGCGAGAAGGTTTGGTCCCATTTGCCGTAGACTCAGAAGAGTTGCAGAGGTGTATGAGGATGTCTCGTTGGTGTACCTATCGTTCCATCAGAAGCACCGTTAGGTAGCTAAGTAACGCAGATAGTCTTTTGATTGTTTGTAGAATGGTGAATTATCTTCAACTAGCTGTGTGCGGCTATAAGACGCAGTATTGTTCTTCATCAAAAATTATAGTGTTTCATGCGGTTAGCAAAAAAACTAAATGCGCGCGCCAGTTTTTCAGAACCCTCCCGTGAAAATATGTAACGGCCCGATCTGGGGCGTTGGGCAGGTATGTCAAACCTAGCCGGTTCCATATAGGAGATCGAAAGATGGCGAGTATTAACACGAATATGGCTGCAACCCTTGCGGTATCAAACCTTAACAAGACCAGTGACGAGATGAGCTCTGTACTTACTGCTATGTCGAGCGGTAAGTCTATCAACTCAGCCTCAGATGACGCGGCAGGTCTTGCTGTTTATACAGCAATGTCAGTTGACTATGCGGCTTGGGAGCAAGCCGGTAATAACTCAGAAGTTGCCACGGCAATCCTTGAAACGGCTGATGGCGGTCTTTCAGAGATTGGTGACATTTTGGAGCGCATGTACGAGCTTGCGTCCGAAGCAGCATCAGGGTCTGTAACAGATACTGAACGCGCATACCTTGATAGTGAATATCAGGAATTGGTGGCTCAGATTGATTCTATCGTCAATTCGACAACCTATTTCGATACTTCGTTGCTTGACGGTACGTATAATCAGAACTTTACCGTTTCAGCAGATTCTTCCGTGGCTCCGATTGCTGTTGACCTGTCTACGCAGGCTTTTGATGCTGCAACTCTGGGGCTGGCTGGCGATCTCACTGACGCAGCAAATGCGACAACTGAGTTGGCTGCGATTGAGGCTGCCGTCACCGTCGTATCTGCAGGTCGGGCGGAGGTCGGTGCTTTAATGTCTCGTTTCGACTACGCAGCAGGCAATATTGAAACGGCCCAAACCAACCTTGAAGCTGCGATGGGAGTTTATATGGATGCAGATATCGCGGCCTTGAGTGCAGAACAGACCGAGCTTGGGGTGAAAATGGACTCTGCGCTCCAAGCGTTATCGGTCTCGAATGAGAATCTTGAGAAGCTCTCTCGTCTGTTGAACTAACCCGTGATCAGGGCCATCCAAGGGAATGTTTCCCCGGGTGACCCTGGTTTTCTTCTCTTTCGGGAAAGGGGAGTGATGTGACGACTATCAATCCAATGACCTCGTCAAGTTATGTGTCTACAGGTTTGACTGATCTGGACACTGAGGCGCTGATTGAGGAGGCCTATAATGCCGATATGGCGGTCGCAGATACAGTCCAGGTCGAGATAGATGAACTTGAGCTTGAAGTTGCTGCATTTAAGGATTTGCAGGATTTGCTTGAGGCTCTCGAGAATGCTGCAGAAGCTCTGACGGCAAAGCCTGAACTTGATCGCCTTCGTGACGATGTCTGGGTTGAAAAGTCAGCTTATTTGTCCTCGTCAGATGCAAATACAGATGCCTCCGATGTTGTCGGGGTTCAAGTTGATAATGAGGCTGCATCGGGGAAATATACTCTTGAAGTAAAACAACTCGCCACCAACCATAAACTTGGAGGAAAGACTTACAACAGTGCGACGGAAAGTCTCGGTTTGAATGGTTCGATTAATGTCGCAGCCGGGGCAAACTACGATGGCGTCGATATTGAAGTTACAGAAGATATGACACTCAAAGATATCGCAAATGCGATCAATGAGGAGTCCGATCTCTCCGGCGTTACAGCAAACGTGCTTAAAATTTCCGACGATGAGTACATATTGGTGCTTTCCGCAATAGATACCGGACAGGAAATTCAGTTCGATATGGGAGGGGCTGACATCAGTATAGCCCAAGCTTTGGGACTTCTTAATGCAAATGGGCAATATAGCAACGAATTGGTTTCTGCCGATCAAGCGGTCTTCTCAATAGACGGTGTCGAATTTACGCGCAGCAGCAACACTATTGATGACGTGATTGATGGTGTAACCCTGTATCTCTATGCCGAGGAAGAGGGGAGTGAAGTCACTCTTGAAATCGAAGAGGACGGGAATTCCGCATATGAGGCGATCAAGTCTTTTGTTGATGCTTATAACAAACTGCGCAGTTTTGTTCTCACCAATCAGGCATACGAAGCTGGCGAAGGAGCCAGCGAGGACGCAGTTCTTTTCGGAGATTCACTGCTAAGCTCAATCATGTCGACTGTCTATAATACCCTGTCCTTCAATGGCAGTAGCGATACTTACGCAACACTTGCTTCAATGGGGATCGCATTTGATGATAGCAATTATCTCGTAATTGATGAGGAAGTACTCGAAGACGCGATCATATCGGATTTTGACGCTGTTGCCGATCTCTTCTCCTTTTCCGGCGAAGCAGATTCCGACAGTTTGTTGGTTTCCGAAGCTGATGGAAACTATACTGGTACCTTTACTGTCGATATTGAAGTGGATGCCAATGGGAATGTCTCCTCAGCCAGTGTAGATGGCAACGACAGCATTTTTAAGATTGATGGAAACAAACTCGTCGGGGCCGAGGGGACCGAATATGAAGGACTAACTCTGTTTTTCGGGGGGGGCAATTCCGAGAGTGTGGAAGTTAGTATTTCCAGCGGGTTAGCCTATGAGCTGAACTCAACCCTAGATCGGTATACGAACAGCGCAGATGGTTTGATTTCAAGCCGTCAGGATCGTCTGAGCGTACAGGTCGACAATCTGGAGGACGAAGTTGATAATATTACTGCTGACGCTGAAAATCACGTTGCCAAACTAGTTGACCGGTATTCAGCTATTGAAACAAAGTTATATCAACTTCAGTTGATGCGAGAACAACTTCAAGCCTTGTGGGGAAATAATGACTAATCATGCAGAGCCTGCTGGGCAGCAGGCTTATCGTTGTTCTGGTGCCGCAGCACAATACAATAATGCCCTAAGGACCACGTCCCCCATATCAATGATGGTGGTTGCCATTACCCGCACGCGTCAGCATCTGCGTGCTGCCTTGCAACATCGCCAGAAAAAACGCTTTGACCTTGAAAATAAGGAAAAGGCGATTGCTATTAATCGTTTAAAGGCACTTCAGGCTGTTGTTGCACCGAATACGGCACCTGAATTGTCGCGGGATCTCTTTGCCTTTTATGCCCGGATGGTTAAATTGCTTCAGCATCGTCGCAAGGATAGCTCCATGGAAGAGCGCTACGAGATTGTCGATGGCAATCTCCAAACGCTTGCTAGGCAGTGGGAAAAGTTCACAAAACCAGAAGTAACTTCATCGCCTGGGGAGCAGACTGCTCGGACGATGATTGGAAAAGTGTTGTGAGGACATTTGTCAGGTCTTCGTAGCACAATGCCGATAAGCACAAGCCTGTCTGAAACGGCCACTGCCAAGGTTGTTCTGACAGAGATGGATGACAATGAACTGGTCGCGATGATGATGAAAGGCGACAAGAGCGCATATCGCGTTCTTGTCGAGCGTTACTATCGCGGGATTATCGGTATTACGCGTCGCATGGGCATTGTTAATGGTGACGGAGAGGACATCGCGCAGGACGTGTTTGTTCGGGTCTGGTTGCATCGCAAAAAATGGAAGCCCAATGGTGGTGCAACTTTTAAAACCTGGCTTTATCGGGTGGCTGTCAACCGGGTGATTGATTTCAAGCGTAAGCCCCGGATGGTAGAGGGTGAAGACCTTGATACGATCCCGGATGAGTCCATGTCAGCGGTTGAAAAACTGGCTCAACACCAGGAGTTTCAACGTTTGAGGGCCGCCATTAAAAAACTGTCCGAGCAACAACAAGTTGCCATCAACCTGTTTTACGATAGGGAATTGTCTAATCAAGAAGCCGCGATGATCATGGGGGTTTCGGTCAATGCAATGGAATCTTTATTGAAAAGGGCGCGCAAACGCCTACGTGAAGAGTTGAAAGCATTTTGATACTGTAGTAATCTAGATGATTAGCTTATGCAGCGTGGTCAGATGATCGTAGCTGCGTAGCAGGGCCTTGTGTCCCGTTCGAACAGGTAAGTTCGTCCTAAACAATAGCGGTGTGCTGTGAAAATCAAGCGTTTTGAAAAGCTACTGGATCAGTATGGCTGGGATTTGAATTCCTGGCCGACATCGTGTCGAAAAGACGCTAATAAATTACTTGAAGATGATGCCGAGGCGGCCGAACTCCTGCGTTCCTTGAAGTCTGTAGAAGATTTGCTGGAAAACGATTCTTTGCCAATGGGCAAGCATCAGGCGGTTGATGACATTTTTGCCGAGATTGATGAGCAAGAAACATGAGAAGATGACACAGTATCCTTGGATGTGTCATCGGTTGCCGATGAAAAAGAAACGGAGCTGACAAACTATCCTGTTGAGCCGGATTCAAAATCCGTTTCTGTGGCAAAAAATCATCCTGAACAACACAGCCGAACTTTGATGAGCCGTTTACTTGGTTCTATTTCTGCCCGAGCGCTATCTGGTGCCTGTGTAGTCTTTTGTATCTTGTTGGGATTCGTTATCGGGATAAGTCTGACGGTCGAGTAAGATGATCAGGCTAATGCCGAAGTTGGAAAACTTCTTCTGATTACTGCGCTTGAAGATCAATTGGTTTACGAACTTTCTGTGTCTGTTGGCCAATCTACCGGTGTACGGAAGGCAAAATAATGAACTTTGTCCTGCACCGTGTTTCGACTGTTCTGAAAATGCTGTGGGTATCGTTGGCAATCAATTTGTTTTTAATCGGGATTTTAGCTGGTGTTCCTGACCGGAGGGATGGCGTTCTCACAGAGAGAGACGCTTCCTCCTTCAACTACCCTCTTTGGCAAGGGGGATGATGCTTCTCTTTCCCGTATACTTACCGAAATCCGCCGTCGGTTGAGTAAAGAAGGACAAGTAATTTTCGATACGGAGTTTCAGGATGCCATTTCCAATGTTGAAGCAAAAGGCAAAAGGCAAAGGGCAAAGGGCAGGTGCGTTATGATCACTTGCGTGATGTGCTTTTGCGCAAGGATTCAACCTACACCGAAATTCACTCGGCATTTGCCAAGATTCAAGATGACATTGGGCGCAAACTTGAAAGTGTTCTTGATCGCATGGCAAATGTCGCGGTGAGGCTCTCACTTGAAGATCGCAATCAATTGACTCTCCATTCCGGTGGAATACTGACGTCATCACCTCCTGCGAAATAGAGTCCATCACTTAAAATCACTCAGAAACAAAGAGATGCACTCGCAGCCCTGTTTTGTTTTTCTGAGACTACATTTTCCTGCGCCAGTTTTCATCGTCTCCTGCGTGAAAAAGAATATAGACGCCTTTAAGTCGTTTTTATTCGGAGATGGTGATGAGTTATCTCAGCAGCCTAACATATAATAACCTGACCAGTTCGACGTCATCGTCGAATTCAAGTGTTGACACGACCTCCTCCACGGAGGGCGAAAGCTCGACTTATGAGACCTATATGTCGTTGTTGCTCACCACTTTGCAAAATCAGAACCCCAGTGATCCCGAGGACGTTTCGGAAATCACGACCCAGCTTGCCACGTTTGAGCAGCTTGGACTGGCCGAGGAAAATAACGGTCTGCTTTCAGGTCTTTCTGAAGCGCTTGCGGTGCTTCAAGGCGTTGTCAATGACAGCGCTGCCCAGTCTTATCTCGGTACCGATATCGTCGCGACGGGTGACAAGGCTCCGCTCGAGGACGGTGAGGCTGAATGGTACTACGTGTTGGAGGATGATGCCTCCAATGTGACTATTACTGTGACCGACGAGGATGGAAATGTCGTTTATGAAGCGACCGAAAGCGGGGCAGAAGGTTCCAACAATTTCATCTGGGACGGCACCGCAGATGACGGTACTACGCTGAATTCGGGAACCTACACCCTGTCAGTTGAGGCCGCCGATTCTGACGGTAATATAGTGGATTCCGAAATCCTGATGACCGGTGTCGTGTCTGCGCTCGACCTCACCGGTGACGAGGCGATCCTGTATGTCAACGGGGTCGATATCCCGATCTCTGACGTTCAGGGTACTCGAACGGTTTCCAGAGAAGAAGGATCAAGAAAATGAGCCTGAGTAGTGCACTTAATTCCGCCATTCTGGGGCTGAATGCGCAATCGACATCCCTTGGTGTTATTTCGGGAAACATCTCAAACAGCGAAACCGTCGGGTACAAAGATGGCAAGACGTCTTTTTCTTCTCTGGTTACGACACCAGGGTCGACTACCCAGGGATATTCGAATGGTGTTATTACCTACACGGGTCACAACATTAGCTCGCAAGGACTGATTCAGTCAGGCGATATGGCAAGCAACCTTGCCGTATCGGGGGGAGGGCTGTTTGTGGTTTCAGATTCCAACGGCGACATCTATTACACGCGATCTGGCGATTTTTCGCCCGATAAGGATGGGTATCTCGTTAACAGTTCGGGCTATTACCTCATGGGGTATGGGCTTAATGAAGATGGGACTCCCGAAAATGGGACCATTCCGACCAGTAACGGCGCCCTTTCTCGGGTTAATCTCTCAGATTTAACGGGGTCAGCGGAAGCCACGACCGAAACCTCCATCGTAGCCAATCTGCCAGCTGATGCCGAAGTTGGCGATGAGTTTTCTGTCGATGTCGAGGTGTTCGACAGCCTTGGTACCAGCCATACGGTGACCTACAATTTTACCAAGACCGCTTCCAACGAATGGGAGCTGGACTATTCCGATCCGGTTTTGACATCCGATGGTACGACGGTAACCGGAACGTCGTCAGGCGGGCCGTTGACGATCACTTTTGATAGTGACGGTAACCTGTCTTCGATCACCGACAATACCGGTACTGACGTGACCGATAATGCTACGCTTGAAGTCACTGACTGGACCACCGGGGCATCCGACAGCACGATCGTGACCGACTTGGGGACAAGCGGTGATGATGACGGGCTGCGACAGTATACCTCGAAAGAGGAAGACGGCGGCATGACGCTTTATTCCGTTGGTCAGAACGGCTCGAACTACAGCGAAATCGCCGAAGTCACTATAGCCAAGGATGGTGTGCTTTCCGTCACCTACGAAAATGGTGGAAGTGAACCGGTCTATCAGATTGTTCTGGCCGATTTCCCCAACCCTGATGGCCTGACCGCCTATAGCGATACGGTTTACAAGGAAAGCAATACCTCGGGTAACTATGTGCTGAAGGCGCCAGGCAATGGCGGTGTAGGCACGATTTCAGATTACTCGCTGGAAGCCTCTACCGTTGATACCACCACCGAATTTTCCAAAATGATAGTCGCCCAGCAGGCCTATTCGGCTGCTGCCCAGGTCGTTTCTACGGCCGGTGATATGTATGAGACCCTGATTTCCTCAGTGCGCTAACGGGAGACTGATATGACTGCACATACCATCGGAATGCCCAAGGACTGCGATGCGGTTGTAAGCATTGTCACCCGGCTGAACGATTTGCTTGATGTTGAATGGCGCATTTTGGAACAGGCGCAGTATGACCTGTTGCCTGATATCACCTGCGAAAAGACCCTGCTTCAGGAAGAACTGCAGGGTGAGCTTCAGGCCCAACGTCAGACCAATCCGGAAGACCCACATGCGGGCATCATCATCGACCTTGATCTGGTCCGGATGTTGGGCAGCAAACTTGCTCGCAATAACGTGCGGCTCAAGGCAAAGCGCGAAGCTTGCCTGAAGCGCATCCGGGCTGGTTGTGCTGCAACAGCGGGAGATGATGCAACCTCTTACAATCAGCGTGGAGGTCTGTGCGGTAACCCCAATCAGAAAATCGTCTCGATCAAGATGTGATTCTTCCGTAATCGTCAGGTTAAAGCAATGTCCATCCGCTCAGCACAGTCCGCTGCCTTAAGTGCCCTGCTGGCAAGTCAAACCGGGATTAACGTGTCTTCGGAAAATATCGCCAATGCGTCGGTCGAAGGCTACACCGCTAAGTCGCCCAATCTGACCAGCAGTGTAACCATCGGCAGGACCACGGGTGTAACCGTTACCTCGGTCGGGTCCGAAGTCGACAGTTACCTTGTCAGATCGATTAATGATGCCGCATCTAAAAGCGGCTATGCTGCGGTTTTTCCCGATCCACTTGAATTGATTGCCAGTGCGTTTGGAAAAGTGGGCGATGACGGGGCAATTTCAACCCTGATTTCCAACCTGGAAACTGCCATTGCCTCCCTTGCAGCAAGCGCTGACAGTCAGTCGTCAAAAACGTCGGCTCTCAGTAATGCCGAGGCAATGGCTGATGAATTGAACAGCTTGAGTGATACGGTACAGGAACAACGTGCCAGTGCCGACCACGCGATTGAGGGGGCTGTCGACCAGATCAACGTGCTACTCAATGAAATTCAGTCCTATAACGATCAGTTGTCGGGAAATACGACTTCGACCTTGTCTTCAAGCGAACTGGAAGATGCTCGCGCACAATCGCTCCGGGAACTCTCCGAATTGGTTGATATCACCTATTATACGGACTCCTCGAACAGTACGCAGATCTATATTGGCGGGACGCTGGTTGTAGGTAGTCAGGTTCAGGAACTTGAATACAATGCTGCGGGCGCGGTCGATGCTGATACGACTTTCAGTGACATCAGGGTCAATGGTAAGTCGATCACGGACGACATTTCGGGTGGAAAGTTGGAAGGGCTGGTTGAGTTGCGTGATGAAACCCTGCCCGAAATTCAGGCTGAGCTTGACAATCTTGCTGTTACCCTGATGGACACGGTAAATTCGGTGATCAATCGGGGAACATCCTACCCGGCTCCTGCAGAACTGACAGGCAGTGAAACCACCAGTCTGACCGACGCATTTTCGGGGACGGGCACGGTACGTATTGTGGCGACGGACGAAAACGGAAATGGGGCTGAGATAGTTGAAATTGATCTCAGCGGCATTACCAGCGTTCAGGAACTGGTCGATGAAATCAATTCATCTGCCAATCTGAGCGCTTCAGTCAATGCGGACGGTACGCTGTCCATTGCGTCTTCCGATGAAGATTACGGGGTGTCTATCGTGAATATGGATGCGGTCGTCGGGGAGGATGATCAGGGTTTTTCCGATTATTTCGGGTTAAATGACATGTTTACCGGTGCCGGTGCATCGGACATCTCGGTGAATTCTGCCTGGCTAGATGATTCCAGCTTGATGCCGACCGGATCCGGATCGGATGACAATACACTGGCAGTTGGCGACAAGGTGATTTCGTCGGGGAGTTCCGACATAGCGGAGGCCCTTGCCGATATATTTGACAAGAATGTCAGTTTTGATCAGGCGGGAAATCTTGGATCGACCAAGACTACGCTGTCAGATTATGCGTCGGAAATCCTGTCTGATGTAGCACAGCAATCGTCAAATGCCGAAACCGATGCTGGTATTGCATCCGGGGAGTATGACGATCTTATTGAGAGGTTTTCCAACCAATATGGCGTGAACACCGACGAGGAGGCGTTGACGCTGTCCAATCTTCAAAGTGCGTATGAGGCAGCAGCCGCTGTCTTGGAAATCACTCAATCGCTGATGGATACGTTGCTTGAGGCTGTTAGGTAAAGGATCGGGTATATGAGAGTCTCCACCGCAGCAATGCAACAAAACATGCTAAGCCAAATACGCTCTGTCCAGACCCAGCTTGCGGAAGCGACCCAACAGCAAAGCTCTGGGCAGAAATCGAATTCTTATTCCGGAGTGTCAGACAGCTCTTACTTGATCGCGACGCTCAGTGCTGAAATTTCGGAATCTTCAGCTTATGCCGATATTGCAGAAAACATCCAAAGTCGGGTGGAAGTTTATTATTCCACGCTTAACGACATGGTCGATCTTATTGGCGACATGACCGCCGACATTTCAGCAGCACTGAGCACCGGTGCCGACAATGCTTATGGCATTAATGATTCGGCTTCTGCCGCGCTTGAAACGCTAGCATCCCTTCTGAATATGCAATATGAAGGCCGTTATATCTATGCTGGTTCGGCGACCGACAGTGCGCCGGTTTCCGTGGACAGTGCCGACTATCCGCCCATGACCAGTCCGACCACGACTGATACCAGTTACTATTCCGGTAATAGCGACATTGCCTCGGCCAAGGTCGCCGATGGTACGATGATTGAATATGGCATCACTGCTGACAATGATGTGTTCGAGCAGACTTTGCGCGCTTTCAATCTTGCAGCCAATGCCAGCACGAATCCGGTTGATGAGAATTCGTTGCAGGAAGCCGCAGAATTACTCCAAAGTGCTGCTTCAGGTATCGCCGAATTACAAAACCAAGTTTCCTACACCCAGGACAAACTGTCAAATATTGTTGACATGCATACTGACTTTCAACTGACTGCCGAAGCAATGGTCATTGATCTCGGCGAAGTTGATTTGGCCGCGGCGGTGATAACTATCGAAACTCTTTCGATTCAGTTGGAGGCGTCTTATTCGATTACCTCGCAACTAGCCGACATGTCATTGTTCGATTATCTGCGTTAGCTTCAATAGACATTTACATCCGTAGAGTTGCGGTACAAGGCACAGGAATGACGAAAAATAGCGGGCTATCCTACCGTGTTCGTTTAGAATAGTGTGCACTTCGTCAAATCGGTTCTTCACTTCCGCGTTCATACGGAACTTCTCAGACGAGACAACGATTCTTCACGGTGTAGTTTGTTGCGCGAAAAACACCATAAACCTCGTCTATGAATTCGTTGAGTGGTAGCAGATCTGTCTGGATCGGTTGGGTGCGTTCCGTCTGAATAAGAGGCATGACCAGTTCGATCGCTCTAAAATTATCTGCCAGAGTGCACGACGAGACTGATTTACTCCGTCAACGTTGACAATAGGATTGTAAAATCGGTTTCAAAACTCCGAACCATAATGATGTTGGCTTTTGTGCCAACCAGAACCCTAGCGAACATCTTTTCTACTGCTTGAAGATCATGTGGAACTCGGCACGTAGAACAAAGAGCAGAATCTTCTCTCAATGAAATGTTTCATTTCTTAAATCAGGTTTGAAAAGTTTCGTCAGAGCCTTGGAAAGCTGACTGCTGAACATCTTTGTAACCGTGTGTTTTCATAAACCTGTTTACGACATTGGATTACAAATCCGAATTCACTTGGCACAGTTCTGCGACAGAGGATGAATACCGTGTCTGCAATAAATCTTGGACAGCTTCAGCATAACGCAGGAGTTTGTCGTCCTTGAAGTGCAGACATCAATCTCGCATTGATCGAATTCATGTCTTGTTTACGTTGTCTGTAAACAGTTTCTCGGCCGAAAAACTCCTGCCTAGAGGGATTTCCCATGGGCAAACATTACGTTCGTTTCTTAACTCTTCTCTTTTTTACCATCGGTAACTTCTCGGTTCAGGCTCAGGAAAATGCGGCACCTGTTGCCGTGGAAGAAGTGCGTGAAGCCGAGATTATGGAACTTGTTCCTCTGAACGGCACAGTCAGTTCCGTCCGTGCTTCCCTTCTGTCCAGCGAAATTGCAGGTAAAGTTCAGGCAATACATGTTGATGGAGGTGCCCAGGTCAAAGAAGGTGATACTCTACTCAAGTTGGATGACAGACTTGCTAAGTTGTCGTTGCAGCAATCCGAAGCTGCGGCTCGCGAGGCAGAGGCTGCATTAACGGATGCCGAACGTCGCCTGAAGATGGGGCGAGAGCTCGTTGAGCGGCAAACCATTTCGCAGGACGAGTGGCGTCGACGTGAAACAGAAGTAGCGTCTATGCGCGCGATTGTTGACGGCGCCCATGTCGCCCGAAAGGAGCAAGAGCTGCGGGTCGAACTGCATGATGTCAAAGCCCCTTTTTCTGGTGTAGTTGCGCGTCGTATCAGTGAGGAAGGTGCCTGGGTCGATCCGGGGGATCCTGTCGTTGAACTTGTCGATATGGATCATCTGAGGATCGAGGTTCCTGTTCCGCAACAGTATCTTCCCCGGTTGTCGGATGATACTGGTTTCCAAGTGGAGTTAGGGGGCTTCCCCGATGAGCATTTCGAGGCAAACCTCGAAAGCATCATTCCCGTTGGAGAAGTTGCTTCGCGTACCTTTATTATTCATATTGTGCTGCGCCCGGAACAAAACGTATCAATAAATCCGGGAATGTCCGCACGTGTCATAATCCGGTTTAATACAGGGGAACGGGGGCTTTTGGTTTCCCGTGATGCCATTTTGCGGCATCCGGATGGACGTATAACGGTTTGGGTCCTTGATGAGAAAGGCGATGTACCTGTCGTATCCGAACGACGGATCGAAACCGGATTGGCATTCGATGGCAAAATCCAAATTCGGGGCGGGCTTTCGGTAGGAGAAAGCGTTGTTGTCGAAGGTAATGAGTCACTGAGCCCCGGCCAGGCTGTGCGTCTGGAGCACCGAGCTGCTGAGATCTCTCTAGTTTCTCCAGCCGTTGTGCAAAACAAAGTGACGGACTAATCCCATGTTCGAAGAAATTGTAAAACGCGGCACGTTGATGACGGTTTTCCTGCTGATTATCTGTGTGCTTGGTATCGCAGCAGCTTTGCGCATTCCTGTGCAAATGATTCCTGATTTGGAAATACGCACAATTACTGTGGAAACGGCCTGGCCCGGGGCAACTCCGCAAGATGTGGAGAGAGAGATCACCATTGAGCAGGAAGAATATCTGGGCTCGGTACCGGGACTTGAACGTATGGTTGCTACTGTCTCCAGCGGGCAGTCTATGGTTGAGCTCGAATTTCCCTATGATATCGACATCACCGAAACCCTGATCCGGGTGAACAACGCTCTAAGCCAGGTTCCCAGTTATCCGGTCAATGTGGACGAGCCTCGGGTTCTGGCAACGGCGGCATCAAACGAAGCATTCATGTATTTCCGCATGGCGCCCCTACCAGGGAATCCGAGGGGAATTAACATGAATATGATGGGGGATTTTATCGATGATACTGTGCGTCGTCGTTTGGAGCGTGTTCCCGGAGTATCTCAAGTTGCGTTGGGAGCACCGGAGAGGCAATTACAAATCCTAATTGATTCTGACCGCTTGGCATCGCGAGGATTGACGTTAATTGATGTGCGAGACGCCATAACTTCGCGCAACCGTGATGTTTCCGGAGGAGACTTGGAAAGCGGAAAACGAAGCTATCTTTTGCGTACCGTTGGTCGGTTTGAAGACATCAGTGATATGGAAAACACGATTCTGGCGCGTCGGGATGATTCTATTGTGCGTTTGCTGGATGTTGCCGATGTACGGCTTGGGCATTTTGAGCAAACAGAAACGCTTTTGAATGAGGGCCAGCCGGCTCTTCTGTTATCCCTGCGTCGTGAAGCGGGAACCAATGTCATCGAAATTAGCGATGCGGTTCAAAATCTGATAGCGGATTTGAATGAGAGTTTCCTGGAACCGGCAGGCATGCAATTGACCTTGATCGGAGATGATTCCGGATATGTCGAGGATTCACTGCAAAATGTCTGGGTCAATCTGGGGCTTGGTGCAGTCCTCTCGACAATTGTCATGTTTGTTTTCCTCCGGTCCATTCCAATGACCTTCATTGGCGTAATCGGTATTCCCGTTTGTACAATTGCTGCATTTCTGGGGCTTCTTCTTGCTGGGCGGACCATTAATGTCATTTCTCTCGCGGGGGTTGCATTTGCAATTGGTATGACTTTGGACAACAGTATTGTTGTTCTCGAAAGCATAGATATGGCACGGCGACGAGGGTTGGGACGTTTCCGTGCTGCTGTCGAAGGCGTGCAGGAGGTTTGGCCAGCGGTGATGGCTTCAACATTGACCACTGTCCTCGTTTTCGTGCCGATTACCTTCATTCAGGAAGAAGCAGGTCAGCTTTACTCCGACGTTGCTATCGCCATTGCGGCTTCAATCCTGGCTTCTATGTTTGTATCCGTCACGATTGTTCCGACTTTTGGAGCTCGTCTCATGAAGGACGGGAATGCGTACTCCGCTTCAGGCTCCAATGGCAGGCAGGATAACGGGCACTGGGCTGTCGCAAGCATCATACTGGCGATTGTGACCTGGATTGTGAAACGTCCTCTGAATTGTCTGGTTTGTATCGTTGTTACACTGGGGCTCGGCATTGGCATTCTCGTCGCGTTAACCCCTGCAGCCGAATATTTGCCCGAGGGAGAAGAGGCAAAAATTTTTGCGTTCATGACAGCTCCTCCCGGATACAATCTGTCTACGATGAGAGAGATTGCAGAGCAAATTGAGGCACATCTCTACCCGCATCTGCAGGATAGCCCCGACGAGTATGCTGAAGGCCGCAGCTCTGTTCCTGCTCTTGGTGTTCTTGCCGTCAATGCCCAACCGCAAAGCATCATGGTCATGGCGACGACGAAGGCTCCGGGCCAAATCGACGATTTGGCGGATACAGTCTCGCGTATATTCGAAAGCTATCCTGGAATGCGGTCTTTTGTTTCCCGTGGTTCTATTATTACCAGTAATGACGGCGGCACGCGCAGTGTAAACCTTGATGTATCCGGGCCTGATCTTGAGGCTATATACAGAGTTGTTTCGTCGGCATATGAGCGCGCAGAGCGAGTTTTTGATAATCCGAGCATTCAAACGACCCCGGCAACATTGTCGTTATCTCAGCCGCTCATTCTTGTACAGCCCGACTGGGAACGAGCTGCAGAAATGGGCTTAACAGCTGAAGGGCTGGGCTTCAGCGTTGCCGCCCTGACAGATGGTGCATATATCGACGATTTTTCCCTGAATGATGATCAGATCGATATATACCTCTACAGTGCTGGTGGTCAGGAAGTGCGTCCTGATGGTTTGGGTGATATTGCGTTTTACACCCCACAGGGGACAACAGTGCCACTTTCGTCTGTCGCTCATATTGAAGAGGTCGTGGATACAAATTCAATCCGACGTGTAGACAGTAACCGGACCGTAACACTGAGCATTATTCCTCCCCGCGATGTTGCCTTAGAAACAGCTGTCGGGGAGGTTAACGAAAAGATTGTGAGATATCTGCGCGAAAGAGGGGAAATTCCCCTTAACGTCGATATAGATATCTCCGGAGCTGCGGATCAATTGGAGGCAACCCAGGAGTCAATAACCGCAAATTACAGCTATGCTATTGTGATAATCTACCTCCTTCTTGTCGCTATTCTGAGGCATTGGGGATATCCGGTGTTGATTATGACGACAATCCCATTGGGGTTTGCAGGGGGAATAGCTGGTTTGTTTCTACTCAATCTAGTGGGTGGGACTTTACCTGTGTTCGGTTTGCCTCAAATCAGTCAGCCGTTTGACATGATCTCCATGCTTGGTTTTCTGATTCTTATGGGAACTGTTGTCAACAATCCCATTTTGCTCGTTCATCGGGCTCTGGAAACGGCTCGTGAGGGTAGATTTAGTCCGAAAGAGGCTGTTTGCGAGGCGGTTTCTTCGCGATTGCGCCCGATTTTTATGTCCAGTATCACGACTGTTTTTGGGTTGTTGCCACTTGTGGTGATTCCGGGCGCAGGCAGCGAGCTTTACCGTGGCGTTGGGGTTATCGTTCTTTTCGGCATTCTGGGAACTGTTCTCGCAACCTTGACGTTTTTGCCTGCCTTGATGGTTTTCGTGTTGGAATTCGACCTTAAAAGAAAAAGGCAGGTCACACAGACAGCATAGATTGCAGAACCTTCGAGATAAAAGTCAGCCATCGGAAAAACTCCCCGTATTATGCGGGGAGTTTTTTTCATCTGAAACTTCGTTTCTCCGAAATCAGCGTTCTTTTCTTGCGAGTGGATTAGCCAGTGCTTGGCTGTCAAGCATGATAGCCGATGCTCGCTCAAAGGGCTTGAAAACGCGTTTGGAAGACCCGTCGATCTCAAGATAGTTCGTTGATGATGGGCAGGAGAACCACAAATTTGCTTCCATGTGGTGAGTTGCTCTGAATATGGATACTGCCCTGGAAGCGGTCGATCGTCATTTTTGCGATAGCCAACCCAAGGCCGGATCCGCCGGTCTGCCTGCTTCGTGAAGTTTCCAGCCGGACGAAAGCCTGAAACACCTCTTTGCGGGCATTTTCAGGAATTCCCGGTCCCTTGTCGGCAATGGAAACTTGAGCGTTTTGGTCTATCACTTCTAGCTGGACTGTTGCTTCATTCCCGTACAGTACCGCATTTTCAATAATATTTCTGATCGCGCGTTTCAAACTTTCCGGCTCGGTCGTTACGGAACACGCGTCCTTTATATGGACAAATACCGGTCCGGAATTCTCGTTGATCTCAGAGCAAAGTTTTTCTAGCAAATCATGAAGAGCTATTTTTTCACTCGGACCATTGCTTTGTGTGCCTTTGGCCAAGGACAGGGCCGATTCAACAAGAGCCTGCATTTCATTCAGGCAGTTTTCAATCCGCTCACGTGTTTCTGCATCTTCAATCATTTCCAGTCGAAGGCGCATTGCTGTGATTGGGGATCGTAAATCATGTCCTAATGCGGCCAACATCGTTGAACGCTCTGCAATAAGTTTTGATACATTTTCTGCCATTTCATCAAATGTTGCTGACAGGCGTTGTACTTCTATTGGTCCGGTCATTGGTGTTGGTACGACTGTTAACCCTTGCGAGAAACCTTCCGTTTTTTCTGCCAAAGTTTGCAAGGGGGTCGATATCCAACCCACCAGATAATAAATGATTGCAAAGACTGTGACTGTTGTCAGCGACAAGGAAATGATAGCGGGCCATGCCCAGCGAAATGGGGGGCCACCAGTATCTACACGGGCATTCAGCCATTGCCCGTTTTGCAGTTGTGCCGAGACGACCAATTCTTCTGAGTCATGTTTTGAAAAAAGTTGTGTGTTAGTATCAAGACGTGACGCTAGAAAAGGGTCGAAGAGCGCAACACTGATCTTGCGTGCGGGATCAATGCCCAAGTGGTTTTGAATTGCTTCAATATTATCATGGAATGATGATAGGGCTTCTGAAGCTGGTGAGCCTGTCATTGGGCTCGTGCCTAGATGAAGTTTGAAGTCGATTGATGACGACAACTGCAGAATTAAGCTGTCGATTTCTGGGGGAGACATATCCAGTTTGTCCGCAACTGTCAGGACACGGCTGGCACTGTCTTTGGAAAGAGAATAGAGGTTAGTCTCCCGTCTTTCCTCCATAAACAGCCAGATGCTGACACATTGCACAATAGCTAGTGCGGACAACAAAAGTACCGAGAACTGACTCCTAAGAGTACGGAATTTATTGATTTTCATTGCCCGAAATCTCCGTCACTTCGGACATGAAACAATATCCTCCTCCCCGAACTGTCACAATCAACTCTGGGCTTGAAGCGTCGACTTCTATTTTGCGTCGTAGGCGACACACTTGATTGTCGATTGCCCTATCAAATGGAGATGCTTCTCGTCCCGTGGTGACGTCTAACAATCGATCACGTGACAATATGGCTCTGGGGCGTTCCAGAAAAGCAATCAGCAACTGGTAATCGGCAGTGGTTAGAACTGTTTCCAAACCATTCTCGCCAGAGAGAATTCGTCGGTCTACATCAAGTATCCACCTGTCAAACTGAAGTTGTTTCCCTCCGTACTGGCCACCGTGTATCTCGCTGGGGAGTTCTGTTCGACGCAATATTGCTTTAATTCGGGCGAGAACCTCTCTTGGGCTGAATGGTTTCGCAATGTAATCGTCTGCGCCAATTTCCAGTCCGACAACGCGATCAGTTTCCTCTCCCAGGGCAGATAACATCAAGATTGCAACGTTATTGGTGGGGCGGAGACGCCGACACGCAGCAAGCCCATCTTCACCCGGCATCATGACATCCAGAATTACCAAATCGTAAGACCCATCTTCTAAAGCCCGGTCCATTGCTTTGGTATTGTCAACCGCATGCGCACGATAGCCATTTTTTTCCAGATAGCGCTTCAACGCATCGCGAATTTCTCGATGGTCGTCGACAATCAATATGTTTGGCATGTTCATCATGATCCCATTTTTAGATCAAACGTCACGTGGTTGCCGAACTTGTTTGTAACGTCCCGTTGCAATGCCATGTTTTGCGACACAGGATTACAATTTTCCAGACGCTTGGCACACTGCTGCGACAAAAGAAGTTTACCAATTGCTTGATTGAGTTCAGCCAGTTCTCACTCTGATTTTAGTGCACGAGCCGGACAGTAATGGCTTTTCCTCGGGAGCAAGAAACATAGTGTGAGAAGCATCTGTTTTGTCAGTGTTGTATAAGCCCATGCATGTATTTCCTGACGTTATCAAAGGTTCATGTGTTCCGCCCTACGGTTGGATGCGAGATGATAAGGGTAATCTTGGAGGCAGAAGTATCGAATGAAATATTCAGATTATCTCCGGTTTGCACGGTTATGGGTGGCTCGTCCGTCACGGATTGGTGCGATAGCGCCCTCGGGAAAGCTATTGGCCAAGTTGATTGCAGAAGAGATTGCCCCAAGCAATGGTCCCGTTCTTGAACTGGGGGCAGGGACTGGTGTTTTTACGCAAGCTCTTCTGGATCGCGGGATCTCGGAGCGGGATCTGACGTTGGTGGAATTTGAAACCGATTTTGCTGATATGCTCAAGCAGCGCTTCCCACAAGCCAGAATACTATCGATTGATGCGACAAAACTCAGACATGGCCTTTTGTTTGAAGGGGCTGATGTCGGTGCTGTTGTTAGTGGGTTGCCTGTTCTCTCTATGCCTCCGAGAAAGGTTATTTCGATTATCTCTGGGGCATTCGGATATTTGAGGCCTGCGGGTGCTTTTTATCAGTTTACCTATGGCCCGCGATGTCCTGTTCCTCGTCCGATATTGGACCGTCTTGGTTTGAAGGCGACATACATTGGCCGGACAGTGCGTAATCTTCCCCCTGCTTCAGTTTACAAGATCACGAGACGTCGCCCGTTGACGCTAAATGACAATATGCCTGAGGTTGATGCTTCTCAGCAGAAATGAAGGATATTGTGAATGCCGTTTCTCACCGAGGAAATCAGTCGATTAAAGTTCCCAATCTTCGGTGAGAGGTGCTGCCTGGGCAATAGTACCCCCAAGGCCTGTTGTCTGGGCAGCACACCTATTGATGTATTTTTCTGTTCCCGTCGAGGCCTTGTTGGGCGGTTGTCCTCCTGCGGCGGGAATACTGCCCGAGTGAAAACCCCGTCATCCCCCGACCCCGTCACTCGGGCAGCTTTCCATTTTGGACAAAACTTTGAAGGAGGATTTACACTTGGTTTCGAAAACAACCCTGCCTTTTCAGAGTTAAACTGGGTTTCAGTCATTGACCTACTTTTTCCTTCTGCAAGTTCCTTAGAGAAGGGGGGGATTAAAATGCATTAACTAGAAAACTGGCGTAATCCAGCCCGAAATTCACTAAGCGCTGCTTGCACGTGAGTTGCAAAGTTTTCTTCTTGCTTGTCGGTGCGCCAGTTTTCTAATGCGACCTTCCAGATGGCTGTTCCAATCTCTGCTACGATACGTGAAAGAGAGGTGGCCACATTGCGCTGTTGTAATGCGCGGTCAATTGCAGAAGCGAGCATATGTAGCTTCATTAGCTCACGCTCATGTAGGTCGCTGTGCTCTGATATCAGACGTTGGCGTAAATTTACAATGGATCTACGTCCATCGATGAAGGGTGCAAGTGTTTCAAAGGAATTTGCCACCATTGTAAGCGGGTGCAGGCTTGCAGGTGCTTTTGCAATTTCATTTGTTATAGAGGCTTGATGTTCTCCAGCCCGCCAAAACATGACTTCACGCTTATCTGTGAAATAGCGGTAGAACGTCCGTTCCGTTAGCCCTGCTTTTGCTGCAATTTCTGGCACGGTCGTTGCTGTGTATCCCTTTTCACCGAACAAGCTGAACGCCGCACTTTCAAATCGTTCGCGTGCATTTTCTGCTTTCTGAACCACCAGAATACCTATTTTGTTTTGTGATCATCTTCACTGTTCCGTGAACTTAGCTTTATTGACAGGGACTGACAATGACATTAATTTATTGTCAGAGCCTGACAATAAAAGTTGCACTCGTACTGGAGAAACAACATGGCAGACAAATTGTCTGATGAAGAGAAGGCCCACGGCATCACGCGGCGTGCTTTTTTGGCAGCCACCGGTGCTGGAACTGCAGCTGCAACACTTGTTCCGCTTCGGATCGAGGCGCAAGAACAAGCGTTCGTCCCTAATCCCGAAAACGAAGTCACAACCCACATCTCTTGCCTCATAAATGGAGAGCAGGTTTCCATGGATGTGGATGCGCGAGCGTCTCTGCTTGATCTTTTGCGCGAACGTTTGGCGTTAACAGGTACCAAAAAGGGCTGTGATCATGGTCAATGTGGTGCCTGCACCGTACATATCGACGGTCGGCCGGTATCTTCCTGCCTAACGATGGCTGCAAAGGCTGACGGTGCTGAGATTACAACGATCGAAGGGCTCATGAAGGGCGATGAGCTACACCCCATGCAGCAAGCTTTCATTGATAATGATGCTCTTCAGTGTGGGTACTGCACGCCGGGCCAGATCATGTCGGCTGTGGCATGTGTCAATCAGGGGCAGGCAACTGATCCAGATGCGATCCGTGAGTATATGAGCGGAAATATCTGCCGTTGCGGTGCCTATGTGGGCATTCTTGCTGCCGTTGTGCAGGCTGCAGAGACGATGGAGGGTTGATCATGCGGGGCGTTAACTACAGTTTCGTGGAGACAGCAGAGGCTGCCGTCGCACAATTTTCCAAGACAGGCAGTTCTGCTCGCTACATCGCAGGGGGTACCAACATATACGACCTGATGAAGTTGGGTATAGAGCATCCAGCACATCTGATTGATATCAGCCGCATCGAGGGACTTGATACGATTGAGACAAGCGGCGATGTCCTGCGTTTTGGCAGTCGTGCCCTGATGGCAGATGTCGCGCATGATCCGGTCGTGCGTGAGCAGTATCCGGTGTTGGCCGAAAGCCTTCTTAAGGCCGCTTCGCAGCAATTACGTAATATGGCCACGGTGGGCGGCAATCTGCTGCAACGTACTCGCTGTATGTATTTTCGTAACGGTGCGGGATCGTCCTCCATGGTAGGTGTCTATCCCTGTAACAAGCGTAACCCCGGCTCCGGCTGTGCCGCTATTGATGGGCTTGACCGTACTCAGGCTGTTCTAGGCACCAGCGATGCCTGTACGGCAGTGGCTCCCGGGGATTGGCCAGTGGCGCTCATGGCGCTGGATGCCGTTATAGAGATTCTGGGGCCGAAGGGAACGCGGAATGTTCCGGTTGCGGATTTCTATCGCCTGCCTAAAGACACTCCACACAAAGAGTTTAACCTCGAACCGGGCGAGTTGGTGACTGCGATCACTGTGCCTAAAAGCTCAGTAGGGCGCGCATCGACTTACCACAAGATTCGCGACCGGGAGAGCTATGCCTTTGCTCTGGTTTCAGCCGCTGTCGCAGTCGAAATGTCAGGGGAAAGCATCCATAGTGCCCGTATCGCACTTGGCGGTGTTGCGACCACCCCCTGGCGTGCCAGCGCGGCAGAACGGGTTGTTTCTGGGATGGTCCTGACCCCGGAACTGGCTCTTGAAGCAGGGCATGCCGCCTTCGCCGGGGCACGAACTGGCCGGCAAAATGCTTTCAAGACAGAACTTGGCGCCAGAGTTGTTGCTGATGCCCTAATGATTGCAGCACAGAGGAGAGCATAATGGCTGTTGAAGTCTTTTCCGAGATTGCCCGAACCGATGCCAGAGGTAAGGTTTTGGGGCAGACGCAGTTTGGTGCCGATATGAATTTGCCTAGCATGCTTCACGCAATGCTCGTCCCGGCGACGGTTGCCAAAGGAACAGTCAACAGTATCGATATAACGCAGGCAATTGAAACCCGTGGCGTCGTTCATGTGTTGTCCTTGGGGGATTTTCCAACACTGTCGTCCGAGATAAACTATTTCGGCCAACCCATTGCAATGGTTGTTGCGGAGACGCTTGAAGCTGCCATTGAGGGCGCTGAGGCTGTTACTGCGGATTATGAACGTGTGTCTTTCATTCCGCTGATGGATAGTGCAGGAGCATCTGTTGTCCCCTCTGAAGGTTTTGAGACAGGCAATGTTGATACTGAATTCCAGAACGCTGTTGAGATTGTCGAAGGAACCTTTGAAACACCGGTTCAGCATCATAACGCAATGGAATTATTCGGCACCGTCGCGTACTGGTCTGGCGGGCGATTGACGATTCATGAGGGCTGTCAGAATTCCAACAGTGTCAAAAATGCTCTCGCGGAGGCTTTCGGAATTCCAAGTGATGCAATCACGATCAAATCCGAATATGTCGGCGGTGGCTTCGGTCAGAAATCTCCTCCCAAATTGCAGACTGCCTTGGTTGCAGAAGCTGCCAGGTTGACAGAGCGTCCGGTCAAGCTGGTTACACCGCGTGGGCAACTTTTTCATATTTCTACTTTCCGCCCGCGCAGCATCCACAATATTCAAATCGCAGCCAACAAAGAAGGCCGCCTGACCGCAATCAACTATGATGTCGTTCAGGAGAATTGGCCCGGCGGGAGGTTTCGTTCGAATGGCTATTATCAGGACATTGCCCGGCTTTATGCCATTGAAAATTTCCGTGCTACGGCTGGTGATGTACATATAGACCGCAATTTGCCTCGTCATACACGAGGAACACACCCGTTTCCCGCTGGTTTCGCCCTTGAAAGTGTGATTGATGAAATGGCGTATAAGCTGAACGTGGATCCTGTACAGCTGCGCCTTGATCATGAGGCCAAGACCGATATCGTTGCAGGGCAACCACTTGCGCCACACTTCCTCAATGACTGTCTGATAGAAGGCGCGCAACGTTTTGACTGGGGCCGGCGAACTCCTGCTCCTGGCTCAATGACGCTGGAAGACGGTACTATGGTTGGTCTCGGTGTTGCTTGTGGCATCTTCGGGGCGTCGGGGTCTGCGGCTGAGACGACGCTTAGGGTTCGGGCAGATGGAACGACCAGGATCATTAGTTCGGGTCATGAAATGGGGCAAGGCATTCGCACCGCTATCGCGAATGCGATTCTGCAAGGGCTTGATGTTAATCCGGACAGGATCGAAGTCCTTATGGGGGATACGTCCGTAGGGCCGCAGATGGCCACAGTTGGAGAACGCGGCACTGCAAGTATCATACCGGCAACCGTAAAAGCCGTGGATGTTTTGCGAGCCCGGTTCGAAGAACTGGCTGGGCCCAATCCACCGGCAGGCAATATGCATGAACAGCTGGCGCGGTTGAAACGTCCATACATCGAAGTCACTGCCTCGCAGCTTGCACCCGGACAGGATTCGTCTGCCCTTGACGGCTTCCGGAACGGAAGCTGGGCAGCCGGGGCTGGATCCGAATATCCCGGTTTTACCTCAATGAGCTACATCGCACAGTTCGTGGAGGTCCATATCGAGCCACAGACGCGGCGTATTCGTATCCCACGTGTAACGAGCATTGCCGACATCGGGAGAGTTGTGAGTCCCAGGACCGCAGAAGGTCAGATGTATGGTGGTGTCGTTTGGGGAATTAGTACCGCTCTACGTGAGCAGAGCGAGATTGATCCGCGTTTTGCTGGGTATCTCAATGACGATCTGGCCGATTACCTCATCGCGGTGAATGCCGATATAGGTGACGTAGATGTCGGCCTGATCGACAAGCCTGACACGATGGTGAATTCCGTAGGTGTCAAAGGAATGGGGGAGCTTGTGATGCTTGGAACAGCACCTGCCATTGCTAACGCAATCTACCACGCGACAGGCAAACGTATCCGGAAGCTGCCGATCCGTCTCGAAGACCTGCTTTGAAACTATGTGTCCACTTAATGTTATGTGCCGGTTAGTTCCCGGTTCTTAGGCCTTTGGTTAATCTGGAGATAGACATGTCAATTCTAAAACTGAATCGCTTGAACGACTTTGCGCCGCACCTGTTGAGTCTTTTACGGGTTTTTGCTGCGGGTTCATTCTTCACCCACGGCACCATGAAGTTATTCGGGTGGCCAGCTCCATTTGAATACCCCCTCAATAACATGTTGTATACTGCCGGGATCCTTGAGGTTTTGGGTGGCCTCTTGCTTTTAGTGGGGCTTTTTACGCGCCCAATCGCATTCGTCCTTTCGGGCCTTATGGCCTGTGCATACTTCATTGTACACGCTGGGAATGGTTTCTTTCCTGTCCTCAATCACGGTGAAGCAGCGATGCTCTACTGCTTCGTTTTTCTCTATTTTTCTGCTGCCGGTCCCGGGGTCTGGAGTTTGGATGCTCTCATCGGGCGCAGGCAGGAAGCTACCTCACTCGCGTAGAGAAGAAAATGATGCTTTCAGTTTCCAATACCGCTAGATAGCTGCTTCGTTGGCTTGCATGGACGGCGCCCCCGAACGTTGGCATGACAGCGTTCGGGGCACATGGTTCATCCTGCCGGAAATAACGGCCCATTTTTCCTTTCCTGTCGTCATGTAAGCCCTTGCCTTCGAGAGTAGGTGACCGAACCACGTCTCGACATACATTTTCTGAAGTTTATTTGCCGACCATCGGATGGCTTTTGTAAATGGATATTCTAGGAAAAAGATGGGTGAAAATGGAACCAATTCGCCGAAAGTTGATGTCGCATTTATATGCGGAGCCCCCCATTCTGACGTGTGCGGGATCGGTGTCTCAGGAATTGAGTATCGAAACAGGTCTCAAGCCAACTCCGGCATGTGACGATGATTTTCATTTGCTGCCGAGCCAAGCCGAAAGTCTTTACTTTCAATCGAATTCACCAGAACGGATTGATCTTCTTGGGGAAGATGCTGATTCGCACCAAATCATGTTGCTCGGATACGTTTTTGATCGGCGATGCCGTCCAGTTCCTGATGCCAAAGTTGAAATCTGGCATGCGGATGAAACTGGAAAATATGATCTCATTGGAGACAGATGGCGCGGGCATCAATTCACGGATCAAAGTGGTCGATGGGGATTTAGAACAGTCATCACTCAGCATTATTCTTTTCGCACAGCGCACTATCATTTTCATGTCCAGCGCCCGGGCGGGAAAGTATTGAGGACCCAACTATATTTTCCAACTCATCCCAAGAACAGCGAGGACAGATTGTTCGACACACGCCTTGTCTTGTCCATGCTTAATGACGGCGCTGTAGGCAGGTTCGATTTTGTTACAGATTGAACTTTATTTTGAAGTCCGGGCATTCAAGCCGGGACTCACCCGAATTGATCCCGCGAAAACGGATCTCATCCGGACAGCTTTGCATTTGGCGAACGGCGGCAAAAGATGAGGAATCAACTCTCTGCAATGCTGGCAGCCTGGCAACAGGCCAGAGACAATACCGAGTGGGTACTTGGCACGGTTTATCGCACCGAAGGCTCGGCCTATCGCAAGGCCGGGGCGATGATGCTGATCAATGGCCATGGCCAGCAATTCGGATTACTCAGTGGCGGATGTCTTGAGGCTGACATTACCCGCAATGCCCGCAAGGCAATGCTTACGGGCAAGGCCGTCATGCTTGTCTATGATGGCAATGACGAAGATGATCTGTCTTTCAAGCTTGGAATTGGTTGTGGCGGAACAGTTCATATCATGCTTCAGCCTGTCACCGAGGATAATGACCTTGGATTATCCGACCTTGCTATGTCCCTTGCCCAGCGTCAAAACGGATTGTTTTTTCAGAAAATTGGTGACATCACCGGCTATTTCAAACCGGGTTATGTTTCCGATCGCTGTTCGCCTCATATTGAAAATCGTATAGATGGTGACTGGTTGGTTACCCCGATTTGGCCCGAACCGCATATCCTGATTGTTGGGGGCGGTGTTGACGCCCGTCCGGTGGTCAATATCGCCTACGAAATGGGGTGGCAAACCACGCTTGTTGATCCTCGCCCAGCCAATGCACGGCGAGAACATTTCCCGCATGCCTGCACGATCCTTAAAACCATTGATCAAAACCTTGCTATGCATGTCCGAAATAACCGGATTGATGCCGCGATCTTGATGGCACATAATATATCCATTGATGCCCAAGCGATCACAACGTTACGAAATACCTCGTTAAGTCATTTGTCGGCCCTTGGCCCGCGTCATCGTTTTGGCGATGTTCTGGAACATGCAGGTATTAGCGAGAGCGATTTACCGTTCAAGGTTTCAAGCCCGGCTGGACTTGATATCGGTGGGCAACTTCCCGAAAGTATCGCCCTTTCAATGCTGTCTGGCATTCATGCCGCCCTTTTCAGAAATGACCTCGCACTATGAAATCAAAGAGCTCGGTCCGCTCCATGTGAAGGTTTCTTGTCTAGGCTTTGTTGCGTGAAGCTTGGTGGTCTTTGGAAAGCTGCTGAGAAGACTTTTATTGCTGGAAGTCAAAAGTGCTGCAATGTATTGGGGAAAGTCTGGGATAAAAAGGCTGAGAAAGGGTGTGCAATTTGATTTAGCAACGCTTGTTGATGGTTGCTACCACTAAAGTCCTCTCGGTTTGATCACGCCCTTGAAGATTTTTACAAATAATATACAAGTTTACATATTGGAGATGATTAGTAAAAATTATAAGGTTTCTGGATGGTTTCCGTTGTTATTCTGGCTGATGATCTGACGGGGGCGCTTGATAGCGCTGTATGCTTTGCCAACCGGGGTATGGTGACCGTCGTCGCCGGGACAATCGATGCATTTGCCGAGGCACTTCGAAGTGGGAGCGATGTGGTTGCTGTCAGCACATCCTCGCGTGAGGTTTCTGCAAAACATGCATGGCAAAGGGTAATGGAAGCTTTGAGTTGCATGTGCTTCAATCCGCCGGTGCTTATGAAGAAAGTTGACTCTCGCCTGAAGGGCAACATCAAGGCCGAACTTGACGCATTTTCTCAAAAAAAGCTTAAGCCATATATGTTCGTCTGTCCCGCGATCCCGTCGCAGGGCCGTAGGGTGGAAGGGGGGCGGATCGTTGGCAAAGGTGTAAGCGAACCAATTGATATTGCGAAAGTTGTCTCGTGTGATTTGCCGCTCGAAAGTATTGTTAATGCCCAAAATTTCTCTGATATTGCCTTGGCATTACCGTCAAATATGGAAGATTATCTTTTTGTCGGTGCGGCAGGATTGGCAGAAGCATTAGCGATCCGGCTGCGCTCTGAAATGCCACCAGATCGACAAATCGAGTTACCTTCGCCTGCATTGTTTGCCATAGGTTCAAGGGACCCGATCACCAAAGCACAGCTCGATAAAATTCGATCGGTTTGCGCAATTATCGAAGCACCCAACGGGAAAAATTTACATGTTCAGGCTAATGGACGATGGCGCGATGTAAAAGTGACGATTGTCGAGATGGTGTCGGGAAATGAAACAGTTTCAGAATTAGAAGCCGGCAGAGCATTTTCGTCAGGTATTGTACAGAGGATACAGGCAAACGCGCCCGCAACTTTGCTAGCTTGCGGTGGAGAAACCGCTGCTGCAATTTTGAATGAAGCGGGTATGGGATTATTGACAGTAAAAGGGGAACTTCTGCCGGGAATGCCGTTCGCCGAAACTGTTTTTAACGGTCAAAAGATTACTGTCGTAACAAAGTCTGGCGGATTTGGGGCAGAAGATGCTTTTGAACGTGTATTGTCTTCGATTAGATAAAACGGATTTTGTTTAAGGTTCTCATGACACAGGATAAATCAGGAAGTTCTCCGGTGAAAGATCAAACCAAAAAGCCCCGCGTGGCTCTCGCTGACCGGGTTTATCATTCACTTTACAGCCGGATTACGAATGGGGAGTATGCACCAAACAGTAAACTGCCGCCCGAGAACATTCTGGCGACAGATCTTGAAGTTTCCCGGCCTGTCTTGCGAACCGCGCTTGAAAAATTGCGTGAAGAGGGACTGATTTATTCCAGACAGGGAGCCGGCAGTTATGTTCGGGCAGCAAAACATGCGCCGCTCGGTTTTGCCAAGGTGGAGACGTTGGCAGATATTCAGCGTTGCTACGAGTTCCGCCTGACGATTGAACCGGAGGCGGCTTCGCTGGCGGCTACGCGCCACAATGAGGAGATACTGCGCGAGATCGAGCATGCTCTTGATTTGCTCAAGGTTGCGACGGGGTCAAACCAACATCGCGAAGACGCGGATTTTGCATTCCATCTCGCGATAACACGCGCCGCAAACAACCACTATTTAGAAGCGTCTATGCGGGCCTTGCGCGAGCACATCAATGTCGGGATGAAGCTGCACGGGCAATCTTTGATGTCAGATGGATTGAAGCGGCTGGAAGAAGTTCTTGAAGAACATTCCGCTATCTACCGGGCCATTGGGGATGGCAAGGCCGAAGAGGCCAGAACGCTTATGTATCGACATATCGAGCATTCGCGTGATCGCTTGTTTGGCGGTAGTTTACTCAGTCTGAAAATGTGATATGGACACAAGAAAGCCCGGAACGGATTATCCGGGCTTTCTCTTTTGGTGTTCCTGGACCAGGCTGCTCAGGAAAGGCGTTTTGAATTCGCCAACGTATCAGCATAGCTGAGCGCAGAGATCATGTTTTCATGATTGGCGCGACCTGTACCGGCAATGTCAAACGCTGTCCCGTGATCGACGGATGTCCGGTCAATGGGCAGTCCGAGCGAAACATTCACCGCAGTATCGAACGCCACCAGTTTGACCGGTATGTGTCCCTGATCATGGTACTGTGCAATCACCAGATCGAAATCCCCGCGGAACGCACGGTAATAGACGGTATCTGCTGAAATTGGTCCCTGGACATTGATGCCTTCTTGCTGTGCAAGCCTGACCGCAGGTTCGACCCGTTCTGGGTCATCACTGCCAAACAGCCCGTTTTCGCCGCAATGCGGGTTGATTCCGGCAACGGCAAGACGTGGGTTTTCGTATCCCATACGTTTGAAATGCCGGTAACCCGTGCGAATGGTTTCCAGCACGCGTTCGGTGGTTGCCCGGTCAATGGCATCCTTAAGCGAGACATGGGTTGAAACATGAATAACGTTAAGCCGTTCGGAGGCCAGCAGCATCCATGACGATTTACAGCCGGTCAAATGGGCCAGCATGCCGGTGTGTCCGTCATAATGGTGGCCAGCGGCATTAAGTGCTTCCTTGTTGATAGGTGCTGTAACGATACCGGCAGCTTCGCCTGACTGCGCCATTTTTACGGCGGCGTCAATGTAACGGAAACTGGCTTCGCCGCAACGGTCAGACAGGACGCCGAATTTGTCAGGCAGGCCATCTATTGCAATGTGCTTTACAGCAATCGATGCATTGTCTGCTGTTTTATCAGCGTGATGTGTTGCAATATCCAGACGGCAGGCGCGGATGGCCCGGTTCAGAACATTGATATCGCCGATCACGGTATAGCTTTGTTTTTTTTCCGGTGACAGCGTTGCAAGCGCACGAACGGTAACTTCCGCCCCGACACCGGACGGATCGCCCATGGTAATTGCGATTGGTGCGTTGGGGAGTGTCATTTTTGTCTCCTGTTTCGGGTCGGCAGGACCCGGTTCTGATAGTGTTATGCTTTTGCGGAAATAAAGGGGATGCCGTAGTACTTCGCCTCGGCTTTCAAACCTTCACTGATTCCGGGATAAAGCTCGACGCCATCCCTGATTGCGGATGCCTTGCGCTGCAATGCAGCCTGTCCGGGTAAACGAACGGGATGTGATGGGTCTTTGGGGCGGTTGGCAAGGCATGCATCGCGCAACCAGCTTGTTTGTTCGATAAATTTATCCACCCCGCCGAAGGCTGCGGGATCATAGACGCTGATGGTGACGGCGGCATTCGTGCCTTTGGGATTGTTGGCGCGCCCATAACCTGCAAGCCCTTGTGTGAGGGATTCGGCAGAAAGTGCCATGCCATAACCTTTTTGCCCGTGGTCAACACCACCCGTCGGCAAAAGGGTGGCCTCATTGTCAAGAAGCCCGGGATCATTGCCGGGCTGACCATTGCGATCCATCAGCCATGAATGATCATAAACGCGATTTTCGCGTTTCAGACGCGATGCCATATTGACGGTAGTGATCGAAGCCGAGATATCGACAAGTATCGGTTGATCGTCCGTCGGAATGCCCCAGGCTACCGGGTTGGGGGTAAAGACGCCGTCCAGTCCTCCGAAGGGGGCAACCTGCGCGCCTGACGGGGACGAAGACGCAATAGAGGCAAGCATCGACTGATCGGTCGCGATTGAAAGATAGGCCGCAAGTGCGCCGATATGATGGCTGTTCCCTATAGCCACGGTGGCCGTGCCAAATTCGCGGGCACGATCAACGGCAGTTTTCATGGCCTCGCTGGTCAGCCAGGCACCGGGCAGTCTTTTGCCATCCCAGCACTGAGCTGCTCCACGGTCCGAGATGATTTCATAACTGCCGCCGGTCTTCATTACGCCATCGCGGATACCTTGCAGATACCATGGTGCCAGTGCCAGCCCGTGGGTGTTATGCCCCATCAGGTCGGCCTCAACCAGATAGCGACCGACGGTGTCGGCTTTATCGGCTTCAAGTCCGGCAGCAGAAAACAGTCTGGTTGAGAATTGGGTCAGTCCGGATACGTCAAATATGATGCTCATGTCAGCCCCCGAAAACCTCGGGGTTGAGAATCCGTTTGGGTTTCTCCCCGCGCATCAAAGCTTCGATATCGGTGATATTCATCAGGCCGACATTGGCCATTGCTTCCAATGTATCTGCGCCCGTATGCGGGGTGAACACAACACGTGGATGGGAAAAAATCGGATGACTGGTTTGCGGAGGTTCAGTGACATAGGCGTCAATACCAGCACCGCCCAAACGATTATTGTGCAGGGCATCTGACACTGCATCGATATCGATAACTTCGCCGCGTGCGAGGTTAAGCAGACAGGCATCCGGCTTCATAAGTGCCAGTTTGTCAGCATTGATGAAGGCGGTGTTTTCTGTACCGCCAAAGATATGCAGCGAGACATAGTCCGATTTCGCAAGAAGCGTATCCACATCAACAAAGTCAATACCGTTATCCTTTGCAAAGGTAATATCCGGATAGGCATCCTGTGCGATAACCGTCATGCCCAATGCGCGCGCCTTAAGTGCAAGCGACTTGCCGATATTGCCAAGTCCGATAATGCCCAGCGTTTTGCCACCGACCTGTGTGCCGATTGTTCTGTTCCAGCCGCCTGAAACAACGCAATTGTGGCCTGCGACAATATTGCGTGCGAGGCAGAACATCATTCCGATGGCGAGCTCCGCAACCGCATCGGCATTTGCGCCGGGTGTGTTCAGGACCGGTAATCCGGCCTTCGAGCAGGCGGGGATGTCAATATTATCGACGCCGACGCCATGTTTCAGAACGGCTTTGAGATTGGCACCTTGTGCAACGATCTCCGATGTGACCGGCACCAGCCCGACGACAAGATAATCGGCTCGTCCGATATGTTCGGCTACGCCACCATCGGGCTTTGTCGTGTCGACACAGCGGATCAGTTCCCAGCCGAGTTCTTCAAGGCGGGACGATACTGCACCGTATTTGCCAAATCCCGGCGACGTCGTGAGAAGAACTGTCATGATCAGATGAGCCCGTATTTTTTGAGGATTTCGACAATTTTCCTATCCTGTTCCGTATCCGGAAGCAGGGCTGGCTGACGGGAGGCCCCAACCGATTTATCCATCAGATACAGAGCACGTTTCACCAGTGCCGGTGGGTATCCCAGGCCATAAAGATCCTTGCGGAAATTGCCGAATATTTCCTGATTTTCTTCGGCTTTGGCAATGTCACCAGAATTCACACCGTCGATAATGCCCGCGAGAATTTCGGGCAGAACATTGCCGAGCCCCGAAATTGCACCGGTCGCACCATTCTGTAATGACCACAAAACAAGATGGTCCGGTCCGGAATAAACCTCGAACCCGCCCATTTCCTTGCTGATGCCAAGATAGGCGTTCAGGCTTTCATTGGTCCCGCCGGAATCCTTGATCCCAGCGATGTTGCCATGTCCGGCCAGAATCTTTGCCGTTTCGGGTTCAATGTGGTTTTGGGTGCGCGGGGGGATATCATAAAGATAAACCGGTGTTGAAACGCTGTCTGCAGCGGCAGTGAAATGGCGTATCAGACCGTCTTGCGTGCAGGCGATGAAGAACGGTGTAATGACGGCAATACCGTCAACGCCGATACGGTCAAATTCACGCGCCAGCTTGATGGTTTCAAATGTTGCAGGCATACCGGCATTGACGATGACCTTTGCCTTGCCGCCGACTTCATCGACGACCTCTTCGGTCAACCGGACTTTTTCCTCAAATGTGAGGGCGGAAAAATCGCCATTTGTTCCGGCACACATGATGTTGTTGCCAGCCGCGACCTGACGTTTCACCTGATTGCGGGTGGCTTGGTAATTGATCGTTTCATCGTCATTAAAGCAGGTGACGAGAGCGACATATGCCGATTTGGTCATTGGTGGTTCCTGTTATTCTGGGGCTTGTATTGTCTTGCGATTACGCTGTTTCAGTCGGGCAATCATTGGCCAGCCAAGGGAAAGGATGGTCAGGAAGAAAAACAGCAAGGTGATGGGCCCGGATGCAAATTCGATAAGATTGTCACCCGATTGCAACAGGCCGCGGCGCAGGTTGGCTTCCATCATCGGGCCGAGGATGAGCGCAATGCACAGGGCAGCTTGGCTGAACCCGAATTTCTGCATGCCCCAGCCAAGGACACCAAAGCCAATCATCGTATAGAGGTCGACCGGGTTCAGGTTGATGGCAAACGACCCGATAAAGCAGAAAATGACGATGGTCATTGCCAGCATCTGTCGGGGGATCAGCAATATCCGCGAAAACAGCGGGATTAAGGCCATGCCGAAAATGAACATGAAGATGGTTGCGATAAAGGTGCCGCCAAAGATGCCGATGATCACATCGGGATTGGTCTGGAACAGCATCGGTCCGGGGGCAAGCCCCTGGATCATCAGTCCACCCATCAGTACTGCTGTGACAACGTCACCCGGAATTCCGAGTGCAAGCAGCGGGATGAGGGCTGCAGCACAAACCGCGTTATTTGCACTTTCCGTTGCCGCAATACCAGGGGCGTACCCGGTTCCGAACTTTTCGGGTGTATGCGACGAACGTCGGGCCTCGTTATAGGAAATCCACGACGCGGTTCCCGAACCTGTCCCTGGAATAATGCCTATGATCGTCCCGATGATGGAGCCTCTGATCAGGGCGCTCTTGCTTTCACGCATATCCGTCCTCGACGGCCAGCGACCGGAAACTGTGCGCACCGGTGCCTCGGATTTTCCGATGCGTTCCATTTGCGTAAAGACTTCCGAAAGGGCGAAAAGCCCAATAAGTGCAGGTGTAAAAGAAAATCCGGATGCAAAGCCCGATACGCCAAATGTATATCGCAGTACGCCGGTAATCGGATCTGCCCCGACGCAGGAAATTAAGATACCCAGCAACCCCGAAATCGCACCTTTCAGTAAATCGCCCGAAAGAGACGCAATGATTGTGAGGCCGAACAGCGCCAGCGCAAAATACTCGGGGGCGCCGAATTTCAGGGCAATCGACGCAAGTTGGGGGGCGAGGGTTGCCAGAACGATTGCAGCAAAAAGCCCACCGATTGTTGAGGCAATCGTTGCCATGCCAAGGGCTTTACCGGCTTCGCCCCTTTGAGCCATGGGGTAGCCGTCAAGCACGGTTGCGGCAGATGCCGGGGTGCCGGGCGTCCGCAGTAGAATGGATGAGACGCAGCCACCGTAAATCCCGCCAATATAAATGCCGATCAACATGTTCAGCCCAACAACCGGTGTCATGCCAAATGTCATAGGAATCAGCAGCGCAACGCCCATCGTGGCGGTCAACCCAGGCAGCGCACCAATAATAAGCCCTCCGAGTGTTCCGAGGGCAATCGTCCACAGGGTGTTTAACTCAAACAGTTGGGATAGAGATGAAAGGACATCCATTAAGGCTACTCGCTCGATCCGAAAAAGGAAGGAGGGCTTCAGGTTCCATGTTTTCTGGCCTGAAGCCCTGAGTTAGTCCGGTCAGTTATTCATACCGTACATGCCAAGGTCACGTATGACGGCTTCTGCGGTTTTACTGTCGGAACGGGCGCGTGCTTCATATTGCTCGGCATCTTCGTAGATGACGAATTCGCCCATTTCTTCCATCTTTTTGCGGAACTCTTCATCCTCAACGGCGGTTTTGATCGCAGAACGAAGGAATTTCAGGTCTTGTTCCGGAATGCCTTTCGGGCCGATGATGCCTTTCCAGGAGGACCAGGTGAAATCAATGCCTTTTTCAACGGCGGTCGGGGTGTCCGGGAATAGATCGATCCGTTCAGGCTCCATAACAAACAGCATTGATACGTTTCCGGCTTCAACCTGACCAAGGGCCTCTGCCGGTGATGCGACCATTGCATCGATGTGCCCGCCAACACACGCGGTGCGTGCTTCCGAGGAACCGCCAAACGGCACGGATTCAATTTTGATATTGGCAGCTTTGCCAAACGCTTCCGCAGAGATGTGGTTAGCACCCCCCGCACCGGAATTTCCGATCTGCGGTGCTTTTGTTTTGGAATATTCAAGGAATTCATCAAAATTGCTGAACGGTGCGTCCTTGCAGGCAACCATGACCTGGAGGTTACGGCCAAACAGGCCAATAAATTCTACATCGTCGATATTATAGGGTGTACCACCCAGGTGCGGCAGAAGTGCCAGCGGACCTTGCGCCCCTGCACCCAGTGTATAGCCATCGGGACGGGCAAGCACAGCCCCTGAGGTGCCGATTGAGCCGCCGCCGCCCGGCTGGTTGCGGACAACCATGGTGCTGCCATCAAAATTGCGTTCGAAGCTTTCGGCCAGAAGGCGCAACGAAAGATCGGTCCCCCCGCCCGCTGAATAGGGAACGATGACCTGTATGGGACGATCGGGAAAGGCGAATGCCTCGGTCGAGATGGATGCTGCAAGCAAGGCTGCGGCAATGATGAGTTTCTTGTTCATGGTTTCCTCCTTGATAGAATTTTGATTTTTTGATCAGGGCAACCAAACTTTGAGAAAATTGGTAAAGCCCAGATAGATGATGCCGGTCGTCAGAACGGGAAAGGCAATCAGCGCAAGAGGACGCCGTTCTCCGACGAGATAAAGGCCGATGCAGAATGTGATCAGTGTCGAGGGCAAATAGCCCAGCGGCATGAAAGCGGCAGCGTAAGCAACAAGCAAAATTGTAAACATGCCCATCCGGAGCAGAAGCTTCCGGTCCGGCATCAATATCCCCGTCTTGTCGTTTCGGTGCTTGAGAGAGCGTACAATCAGGGCAACAGAAAGCACCGAGATCAGTCCGATCATGATCCAAGGCAGGAATGATGGCCCGGCAACAGTGTTTGTGGATTGCGCCTTTACAAGTGCAGTGCGCCAAGCGGCAAAACCACAAAATAGTAAAAGACCGCCGCCGATATATAGGCTGCTGCGTGATTTGCTAACTGTGCTCACGCTTTCCTCCCTTGCAGGCGTGATGAACTGGCGTGGCATTTTCTGCTTCTTGTTGAGTGTTAGGGTATGGCTGCTTGAAAATATGTCAACTTATTTTGTCATTTGGGGAGAATCTTTTTGAGTTGGTGGGATTTTCCCGCTGTGTTTGTTTTGCATGTCTGTGACTATGGAGAATCTAAACATATAACAATATCAGCTATTTAATTATAAAATTCTACTGAGAAGATTGGTCGATCGTGATGTTGATATGGTTATTTAGGTATTGAAATTGTTGGTTATTACAAATTGACAAATTTGGAATTCACGCTTTATGTTGAGTCAGTTCTTCCGACGAATCCTTTCGCAATTTAGCCGGAAACCGGGCTGAGGTATCGATTTGGAAGATCGGTAAATTTCAATTTTGACAAGTCGACACCATTCAGAGGGCCTGAAGATGCTTAACCTTTCCCGCCAGATCGAAATTCAACGTCCGTCCATTTTGCGTTTTGGCGAGGGGGCGGTTTCCGGGCTGTCTGAATGGGTTCGCGGGCATGGATTCAGAAAGCCGTTTGTTGTCTCCGACAGTGTTAATGTCGCGAGGCTGGATATTCTTGGGCTCTCGAATATTACAGTTTTTGGCGATGTAGTGCCCGAGCCGGACGAGCATAATCTCAATGCAGCGATCAAAGCTGCATCCGGATGCGATCTCGTAATCGGATTTGGCGGGGGGTCTGCAATGGACCTTGCCAAGCTTGTTTCTGTGATGGTTGATTGCGGTGTACTGCTCTCGGATATCTCGGGACCTGGTCGCGCTCCTAAGCGACGTGTCGGGCTGGTTCAGATACCGACGACAGCAGGAACCGGTTCGGAAGTTGGCACGCGGGCGCTTGTCACGGATCCGCCGAGCTTGAACAAGGTTGCAACCGAGAGCATCGAGATGCTGGCCGATATTGCCATTATTGACCCGGTTTTGACGATTTCGGTACCCGCTGACGTCACGGCGGCAACTGGTGTAGATGCTTTGGCGCATTGTGTAGAGGCATTCACCTCCAAACGTGCGCATCCGTTGATCGATGGTTATGCTTTGCAAGGTATCGAACTGGTTGGGAAATATCTGGCGCGGGCGGTAAAGGACGGGACCGATATCGAAGCCAGATCAGGCATGGCGTTGGCGGCCTTTTACGGTGGTGTTTGCCTCGGTCCGGTAAACACCACTGCTGGCCATGCGGTTTCCTATCCGCTTGGAACGCGGCACAAGCTTCCGCACGGGCTAGCCAATGCTTTGATGTTTCCGCATGTTCTTGCGATCAACGAGCCTGCTGTCCCTGAAAAAACCCGGAAGGTCGCCTGCGCTCTTGGGGTAACAGATTACAATAGCGTTGAAGGCTTGCGGGAGGCGTCTGTTGCATTTTGCGCTTCACTGGGCATGCGCATGGATATCGGCAGTTACGGTGTTCCAGAGGCTGATTTCGTGAACATGGCAGAAGAGGCGCATGCTATTCGCCGCCTTCTTGATTGGAACCCGGTTGACCTGTCAAAGCAGGATATTCTCGAGTTGTACAAGGCTGCATCTTGAAGCTTGCATGGCATGAATGTTTCTAGCCTCTGGCATTAAAGTGCTTAAATTCATTTTGTTTGTTGGCGCAGTGACGGTTTGGGCGGTGTAGGCTCGAGCTTAAACTGCCGTAAAATGGCGCTGACAGGGGAGCATTTTCTCGGGCACGGACTGGTTATTGTTAGACTTTCAACCAATGCAGATTAGTTGCGGGCCATAACGTGATAAACGGCACTTGATCATGGACAAGGTGACTTAAGAGGGGCGTATCGTAAAAGATCGTAGTTGTTTGTGCGCCCCAGAACCACTTCTGTTATAAATTGATCCTGTGCGAGATATAGCAAAGTGTTTAGTCCCGGCATTACCCGTGATTTTTGCAGAAAGCCTCAAACTCTCTTTTTGTTGCATAGGATTTTTGGGTCCCTGACCGTGTGATGCTATCCGCAGCATAACGCACTGCCATATGCAGGGCGGCATCAAGATCACGGCTTTCAACGTAATAACGGGCAAAGCTACCTATAAAGGCATCTCCTGCGCCCGTCGTATCAACTGGTGTGACTTGGACGGGTTCAATCCGACGGGGCGGTTCGTTGGAGGTTATGAGCAAGGCACCGCGTGATCCCAGAGTTACGATCACGGTACGAATACCTCTTGCGATCAGGCTGCGCGCTGCAGCTTCGGCGTCTTTGTCATTGTCTACTTTCCGGCCCGAGATGGTCGCCAATTCGGTTTGGTTTGGAACCAGAAAGGTGACCGCTTCGATTTTACGGGTATCAAGATCGGGGTCGGCTGGTGCCGGATTAAAGAGGGTTTCAATCCCGTGACGTGCACCAAAGGCAATGGTGTAATAGATCGTTTCCAGAGGGATTTCCTGCTGCATGATGATCAGGTCGCATTCCCGCAGGGCATCGGCTGCGCGGTCTACGTCGGCCGGGGACAGTGTGGCGTTTGCACCTTTGATGATCAGGATGCTGTTTTCACCCGACGGTTCAACAAAAATTGGCGCAATGCCGCTTGAGGTGCCAGGTACGCGGTCAACAAAGCGGGTATCAATGCCTGATGTCTCAAAGTTGCGGATCGTATTGTCTGCAAAAATATCATCGCCGACCTTGGTCACCATCATGACATCCGCCCCCAGACGGGCGGCTGCAATCGCCTGATTTGCCCCCTTGCCGCCACAGCCCATTTCAAAACGCGGGGCCTCGATGGTTTCGCCGGGTACCGGCATTCGGTCCGTATAGGTGATCAGGTCGACCATATTACTGCCAACAATGGCGATTTTACCGGCCATAAAGTCCTCCGTCTTAAAATGCTTTTATTGCGCGTTCAGCCAGATCGGCCTCAGCCGGCGGCAGATATCCCAGCCGTACCGAGAAATGCCGTACGTCACCTCCCTTCAGGTGCTGTACATTTCCCTTGGCCTTTTCTGCGGTATATCCTTCGGGCTCGGCGGTTGCAGGCAAGGCAAAGGCGCAGACCTTCTGATCGCTGTTGACCAGAACCCAGCGGACGGTTTTAGGAAAATCAACCGGATCATAGGTGATGTAAAAACCATCCCCTTCGCGGCGTTTCATCAGGCTGGCGGTTTTGCCGTCCGTGCCGGTTTTCAGGCCGCGGATATAAAATACCTGCTCTGGATCATAGCGATGGGGTTCATTTATCACCTCCATCACCGATGGATCGGTTGCCAGACTTTCAAGCAGCGCATCGTAATCGGGGTTGCGTGGCACATGGGCGGGGACGTCTGTGCGGACCACAGTGGCATCTGGTGTAAATGGCGCAGGCTGCACGATCCGTGCCCCTTCGCAAAAGGCGAAATTGACGTGGCACATATACATCAGATCCATATCCGCACCCGACAGGTTTTCAATCGACATGCCAATGTCAAACAGGGCTGTGTCGGGGCGTAAAACCACGCGCGGTCGGGCTACATAATGATCGCCAAAGCCCATGACATACTCATATGCCCCAATCACCGCCATATAGGGGCCTTCGGCATCCTCGCCAATTTCAAGACCCGCACTGTCCATTTTGGCACAGGGCATTTCACCATGCAGTGCATGGCTGTCTTTCGGTCCGGGGCAGCCATTGCGCAACAATCCCGAATGAAAGGCGAAACAGCCATAGGTGGCGACAATGCTATTGGCGGGGCGCGGGGTACTGAACATGTTGGTCATGGTCAGATCGACGCCGTCAAATACCGCATCCCAGATCATTTGCCCGAAAAACGGCAATACAACCAGATGGCCGCGCCGGTTGCCCAGCCGCAAGGCCGCGATACCGCTGTCATAGCGAAACAGATGTGCCGTCATACCGTGACTGTCAGCGAAAAGACGTTCGGCTTCGCCAAAGAAGTTGTCACGCAGCTGTAATGTTGTGGTCATCGGTCTTTTCCTGTGTCTTGCCTAGCGGGAAGAGCGGCCCTGGTAAGCATTAAGGGCAATCACCAGTAATAAGAACGCACCCCAGATCAAATCAATCAGATGATTTGAGAATCTGAGAATTTGAAAGCCGCTGGACAGCAGCATAAGGGCAATTACGGCGATCGAAATGCCCAATACAGTGCCTCTTCCCCCTGCCGGATTAGTGCCCCCCAGAACCGCAATCAGTACGGCCTGAAGCAAATAAGAAGTCCCATAGTCCGATTTCGCCGCATTGGTTCTGCCCGAAAGGATGATTCCGGCAACCGACGCCAGAACCCCGGTCATCATATAGCTGTAGATCACCATTCTTTCACGCTTCAAACCGGCAAACAGGGCCGCCTTGGGATTGGTCCCAATCAGCATCAGATTCATGCCAAATGTGGTGCGCGTCAGAATGAAGGCAATCAGGGCGGCAATCACGACAAACAGCACCAATGGCGTGGGAAGTCCGAAAATCCTGCCATTGCCAACAAAGGCCCAGGCATCTGGAAAACCGACAATCGCCGGCCCGCCGGTAAAGACAATCGCCAGCCCGGTGAAAACCTGACCGGTGCCAAGGGTTGCCAGAATGGGGGTAATCCGTGCTTTTGTAATCAACAAACCGTTCAGCGCCCCGGCGACAAGGCCTGTACCCAGGGCGATAATCGCGCCCAGCATCACCACTGACAAGCCGGTATCGGCAACACCTGTTTCATCGGAGAATTTCTTGAACAGAATGCCAGCCAAAATGCCCGAAAGGTTTGCAATACCGATCACCGACAGGTCAATCCCGCCGGTAAGCATCGCGATCATCATCGCGATCGACAACAGGCCCAGTTCGGGGAAGATATAGGCAATTGATTCAAAATTGTAATAGCGCAGGAACTTGTCGGGGCTGAGCACTGTCATGATGGCGAAAATCAGGATGGTCATGACGATCAGCTGGACAATATTGTTGTCCTGGTTGATCAGACGGCGTAAGTCCAATGAGAATTTCATGGTTTATCCCTTATGCCTTCGCCCGGTTGTCGCGCCATGCGGTAATTGCTGTGGCAATTACAATGATGACGCCAACAGCCACGCGTTGCCAGGTGGTGTCAATTTTCATGATGATCAGGCTGTTTTTGACCATCACCAGCATAAAGACACCCAGCATGGTGCCAATGACTGAGCCGCGTCCGCCAAAAATCGATGCCCCGCCCAGAACGACTGCGGCAATAACATCCAGTTCCAGTCCGACAAAATCACGCGGATTGGCCAGCCAGATCATGCTGCTGTGCAGAAGGCCTGCAAACCCGGCCAGTGCACCTGCAACGCAATAGATAAAGAAAATAACCTTGCGCAGATCAAATCCGGCACGGCTTGCTGCTTCGGCATCGCCTCCAAGGGCATATACCCCGCGTCCGATCATGGTGTGGCGCAAGACAAAATGCAAAAGAGCTGCGAGAACGAAATACACAAGCACCATTGCCGTGAGACCTGACGTGCCCCCATCTGTCTGGGGCAAGGTAATGATATCGGTTTTGGCAAAATCGATGAGAACATCGGGCATCTTGTTGATGTTGATGATACTGGTTCCGACAACGCCCAGCAAAAAACCACGCACCATGCTGGCTGTACCCAGCGTCACGATCAAAGGGATCATGCGGAACTTATAAACAAAGAACGCATTGAGACAGCCCAGAAGTGCGCCCATTGTTGCCGCGGCGACAAAGGGTAAAACCACACCATTATAATCGAAATACAGCATGCCTTTGATGGTCAGATACATTGCAGCAACCGCAAATGCGGGGAACGAAACGTCAATGCCGCCGGAAATCATGATAAGAAGCACACCGAGTGCCATGATCCCGATGATCACGTTGCTGCGCAGCAGGCCAAACAGATTGTCTAATTGCCAGAATGCCGGATTGACCAATCCGATGAGGATCATGGCGAGCAAAAGAATGCCCGCGATGACCACTTCTGATTTGCGAAGCCAGGCCATCTTGTTTCCTGTCATTTGAGGGTCCTCAGCAGCGAGCTTATCTGGCCATCGGATGTCTCGGCGCAGGCCATTTCATCCGTAAACCGGCCGCGATGCATCATGATGATGCGGTTGCAATTCTGGATCAGTTCCGGCACGTCATCGGAAATCATCAGAACCGCCAGCCCCTTTTGCACGGAAAGTTCGCGAATTTTGCGGTGAATTTCGGCTTTGGAACCGACATCGACGCCGACAGTCGGGCCATTCAGGATTAAAACCCGGGCATCGGTCAAAAGCCAACGCGCCAGAACGACACGTTGCTGGTTGCCACCCGATAATTCATTGACCATTTTCTTGCCCGATGTCGTGGCGATCTGCATCTCGGCAATCATTTTGTCAACGAGCGTATCGGCACGTTTGCGGTCAATGATCATCGACGGGGCCAGGCGTTCATAGGATGTCGACAGCATGTTGCGATCAATGCCCTGGGTCAGAAACAGACCTTCGCTCAGTCGGTCTTCGGGGACATAGGCGACACCGGCGGCAATGGCGTCCTGCGGCGAGGACAGCTTCGTTTCCACCCCGTCAACCAGTATTTTACCCTGATATCCGGGCAGCATTCCAAACAGTGCCAGCACCAGTTCGGTTCGCCCGGATCCCAGAAGACCCGAAAGACCTACAATTTCACCGGCATGAATGTTCAAATCAATATCTTCAAAATGTCCATCTACGGTCAGGCCGCGGGCTTCGATGCGTGGCGGGGTTGTTGTGGTGTCGGCGGGGGCTGTCCAGACATAGGGTTCTGTGGTGATGTCAGTGCCTGTCATATGGCGGCTGATCAGGGCTTCGTCAAAATCGCTGGTTGGACCGTCTGCCACCTTGCTGCCATTGCGGATAACCGTGATGTGTTCACTGATTTCAAGCATCTCGCGCATTTTGTGGCTAACAAACAAAATCGCAATACCACGTGCCTGGATGTCACGTACGATGCGAAACAGGGTTTCCACTTCCTTGCCGGTCAGGGCCGTGGTCGGTTCATCCATAATGATCAGGCGGGCATCCGACATCAATGCGCGGGCAATCGCCACAAGCTGTTTGCCTGCTGTGGGCAGCTTTTCAACTTCGGTATCGAGGTCAAGATTAACGCCGAGACGGTGAACCGCTTCGGTGGCGATTTGGCGAACACGCTTCCAGTTCAGGATTTTCTTTTTCTCGCGCAGTTGGACATTCATCGCAAGGTTCTCGGCAACCGTCAAATTACCAAACAGCGAGAAATCCTGATAGATCACCTGAATGCCGTGATCGATGGACTCAATGGGGGACAGTTTCCCCACCGGTTTACCATCAATCCATATTTCACCGCCGTTAGGCTGATAAACACCGGACATCACCTTGATCAGCGTCGATTTCCCTGATCCGTTTTCACCGGCAAGGCAATGAATTTCACCTTTACGGATGTTAAGGGAAACATCGTCAAGGGCAACCATGCCGGAAAATTCCTTCCGGATGTTACGAAGTTCGATAAATGATTCAGACATGGCAAGCCCGTCCGTTGGGATTGAAATATTCCGATCGTCAAGGTTCGCATCTGTTGATACGCCCCTGATCAAGTCGGGGCGCCGGTTTTGCCAGCGCCCCGAATGTGCAGGCCGACTTAGAAGTCGTACTTGTCCATGTTTTCCGTGGTCACACCGACCCAGCCTTGGCCATAGACCAGATTGGCATTGTCGCCTTCGGGGGTGCTCAGATCGGTATAACCCGGCAGCCCCAGATCAAGGCCGGCCTTGATCTGGTCGGCTTTGCCATCCAAGGCCATTACGGCCAGCATGTTCATGGCATAACCGGCAACGGCTGGATCCCAAAACTGAATATACTGAATGTCGCCATTGGCGATATATTCGCCTGCAACCGACACTAGGCCGGTGCCTGCAAAGAACAGCTTGTCTTTCAAGTCGCGTTCGGCAATCAGACGCCCCGCGCCGGCCGAGGTTGGCATCGGTCCGCCGACGATCCCCTTGAGGTCCGGGTAAGTGGTCAGGGTTTCTTTGAGCTTGTTATAGTCGGTGTTGGCATCGTCATATGTTTCAAGACGCTGACCAACCAATTCCATGTCAGGGAAATGTTCTTTCTGGTAGGAGATTGCACCGTCAATCCACTCGTTCTGGGATTTCGACGTCAGGCTGCCGACGGTTGCCGTGTACTGGCCTTCACCGCCCATATAGCCCCCAAGCGTTTCCATCAGTTTTGCGCCGTAGGCGTGATTGTCGAATGCCTCGAGAATGAAATCGGCATTTTTGATGTTTGATGCTTCGTGGGCAATCACGACGATGCCGCGATCGCGGGCTTTTTTCAGGACCGGTTCCACGGCTTCGACCGAAAACGGAACGATATTGATCGCATCAACGCCTTGCGCGATCAGGTTCTCGATCAACTGTACCTGTGCGGCGGCGTCAGCCTGACTCGGTCCGACCATCCATGTATCATGGCCGGAATCTTCGCCAAACTGTTCAACGCCTTCACGCATGCGATCGAACCACGCAATGCCGTCAACCTTGATCACCGTAGCAATCGAGTATTCCTTGCCGGTGGCGTCCGATGTCATGGTCGAGATCATATCGGGGGTTGCCACAGGGGCCTGAGCCAGTGCAGTACCCGATACGAGCGAGCCGGCCACAACAAGCGATGTGAAAAGCTTGTTCATTTTTGTCTCCTTGGAGTTGTTTTCCCATAATTGATATTGAAGTCCCGGTCTTGCCGTTGCCGGGTTTTGCTGTTGCCTGCCGGATGGTTCGGGGTCCAGTAGGTATCCCTAATCCTCCCGGTCAGACGTCTTTCTTATTGGCCAATGATCGAGATGCTGGCACTTGCGCCAATGCGCGATGCACCAGCCTCAATCATCCGCAAGGCATCCTCGGTTGTACGGACACCGCCAGAAGCCTTGACTCCCATCGTATCGCCGACAGTTTTGCGCATCAGCATGACGTCGGCAACAGTTGCGCCGCTTCCGGCAAAGCCGGTTGATGTTTTGACAAAATCTGCGCCAGCTTCTTTTGATAAGCTGCAGGCAGTGACTTTTTCATCGGTGCTTAGCAATGCGGTCTCAAGTATGACCTTCAGAAGTACATCGCCACAGGCGGCTTTAACGGCGGCGATATCATTGCGCACGGCGTCAAACTGCCCGGATTTCAACAGACCGACAGGAATGACCATATCGACTTCGTCGGCACCTTGTGCGACCACCCATTTTGCTTCGGCCTCTTTCATTGCGGTCGATGTGGCCCCAAATGGAAAATTGATCACGGAGCAGACTGCAACACCGGTTCCTGCAAGATGGTCGACGATCTGGGGGATGAAAATCGGGTTGACGCAAACCGCCTTGAACTTGTGTTTGACGGCTTCATCGCAGATGACAGATACATCGGCAGGTGTGGCATCGGGACGCAGAATGGTGTGATCTATGTACTGTGCCATATCCGATGGCGTCAGAGATATTCCCGACTTGGGCATGTGGTTTCCTCCTGAACAGGGATGAGTTATTACCCTGATTTGTTATTTTTATAACATTTTATGAAATAATAGTTTCATTTTATGTTAGGCAGGTCAAGATCAAAACGTTGACAGGAGAATTCAAAGTGGTCGTACGGCCCTCACTCACACCAAAGGATAAGATGAGCAAGGCATAATGATGCCCTCCGGAACCGGGAATGCATGTATTTTTAGCGCAAAGGTGGAAGAAATGATCGGCATGCAGCCGTGACAAGACAGGGAGATGGTATGTCCAGGAAAAAGGAAACCCGCCTCGACCGCATTATGGGCCTTTTGGAAACCCATGGTTTTTTAAGATTGAAGGATGCGGCGGACGCTCTGGATGTTTCGGAGATGACCGTACGCAGGGATATAGCGACGTGTGACGGACGCTTCATCTTTCTGGGTGGATATATCACCCCGGCCCGCAAAACACCGGGAGGCATGGGATACATTCTTGATCGCGAACGTGCGGCGCATTCCGATTTGAAACAGTCCGCCGGCCAAGCAGCAGTTGACCTTGTCCGCCCCGGGGAAACGGTGTTCCTCGATTGTGGTACCACAATCCCGTATCTGGCCAGCTTACTTCCGACCAATAACGATATTACTGTGATTTGTTATTCTATGAATGTTGCCGAAATCGTCTGCAAGAAGCCGGGCACGCGGGTTATCATGCTTGGCGGACTGTATGAGGTATCATCGGCATCATTCTCGGGGCCTGCGGCGCTTGAAACCTTGCGCGGGATGGCGATCAATACCGCTTTCATATCGGCAGGTGGTGTGCATACACAACGCGGAATCAGTTGTTCAAATTTTCACGAGGTCGATATCAAGCAACTGGCCATTTCCAAAGCGTTGACGAAGGCATTGGTCGTTGATTCAACAAAATTCGATAGCGTCAAACCTGTGTTGTTCGAACAACTTGAAAATTTTGATTTTGTCTGTTGCGATACTGGTGTCGCCAAAATTCACAGACAGCAAATCGAACGTGCTGGCGTGAAATTGCGGACCGCAGAGACGGAACTGCCCGACCAGTTTGACAGTCGCTAGATCATTCTCTGCCAAACCCGAACCGTTATCAGAGGATGACCGAAGCGGAAAGTTTCCACATTTCTATCTGGCCTATAGTGCTTCCTTCCATTCCATGGAAAATATCGCACTATCAAATCCTGGGATCAAACACCTAGTTTCGTTGCTCTGCTAATAGCCGCGGTTTAAGTTGAAAATGATTATCATTACTGATACGTTCCACTCATCCCCGTTGTGGGGGCTGTCCGCTTGGGCTCGGAACCCGGAGTGCATGGCAGAGTGTCATTAGCAATGATTGAACATACGCATGAGTTTCTGGCGGAACACACTTGCAAAGCTGTTCGAAGACCATCGGCGTCAGCTTGTCGCGATGGTTGTCAGGCGAATACGTGATCGTGAAGTTGCGACTGAGCTTGTACAGGATGTCTATACGCGTCTGATGCAGTCCGGTGATTGCGGGGAACCGGAAGCCAATACCAAGATGCTTTATGCGTCAGTACGCAATGCTGTCATTGATCATCATCGTAGCACCTTTGGGCGAGCACAGGCAATGAGCGGGGTTCTCCCGACCCAGATATGGCAGTGTGAAACCACGTCTCCCTATGATCATGCCGAAGCCCGTGAAGCTCTTTCTGCGCTTGATCGTGCCCTAATGGAACTCTCGCCAAAGGTGCGCGAGATGTTCATTCTTCATCGCGTCGACGGTATATCCAACGCGAAACTGGCAAAAAAATACGGTATTTCGGTCAGTGCGGTGGAAAAACAGTTGGCTCGTACCATGCGCCATTGTCAGGAACGGCTGGCAGCCTACCGTGAAGACGTCTGATAAATCCCGTACGCTTTATGAGGATATTCTATCGTCATCCGTTATTGTATATAGAAAGGGAATTTGGCGGGTCGTATCATTTGCTGATATGAACGCCACATCATAACGGGCGAACCGGGAACCTATGCAAGGCGCTTTTGAACCGACTGAACAGCAGAAAGATGAAGCTGCACTCTGGCACGCAAGGCGCGCCGGTGGTTCGCTGTCTGCTGCGCAGGAACACGAGTTCGAGGAATGGCTTAATGCGGACCGGAACAACCGATTGGCGTTTGATCAGATGCGCGTGCTTTGGGCCCGGATAGAGGAACCGTCAAGGCGTCTTGCGCAAACACGGCGAAAGCCGATTCTTTCCGGTTTCCTGTCATTGTTTCCGCTGCGGCGCTCCTTTGCTGCCCTTGCGGGAATGGCATTTGTCGCGGGTGCGGTCTTTTACCTGTATCCCGATTTCATCGACAACATTCAGGCCGATATCGTCACCGGCCAGTCGAATGTAACGTCTGTCGAGTTGCCCGATGGCTCGATTGTGCGGCTTGCCGCAAACAGTGCGCTATCGACCGACTTCGATGGAGGGCGCCGGGAGATAGAACTATTGCGTGGGCAGGCGTTTTTTGAAGTCGTTCACCGCAATGGCGATCCGTTCAGGGTTCATACCGGTGATGTAACTGTGCAGGTTGTTGGTACCCGGTTCAATGTGGATCGTCTTTCACAAGAGACTATTGTGGTTGTTGATGACGGTGCCGTGCGCGTATCAAGCCCGCAGGATGAAAACGGTGTGCTGCTGGGGCCGGGGCAGCAGGTTCTTGTTAATGATGGTGTACTTTCGACGTCCGAAATCGGCGATGTCAGGCTTGCTTTGTCCTGGATGAAGGGACGGCTTAGTGTACACAACATGTCTGTGTCAGAACTGACCGCACGGTTGGAAAACTTTGATGAGGGGCGCATCGTTGTGATCGGGGATGTTGCCACGCGCAAGATTTCGGGCAGTTTTCCGACGACCGATATCGCCGGATCGCTTGAAACTGTTGCCGACGCAATCGGCGCGAAGGTCGTCAGAACTTCGCCTTGGTTGACGGTTGTTTACTGAGATTGCGAAAAATTCGCAAAAAATCATCATTCGATGTGAGGACTCTTATTTCCCGTTCGTTTGTCTTTTTAGATGCAGGGGGACCTGCCTGAAAGAAAAAGACGTTTATGGAGCGGGAAGTTGGAATTAAAACAAGAAAAAGCAAGAACATACTCTCTGATTTCGGCATTGCTGGTTTCAACCGTAATGACCGTACCAGTGACATCGGGGGCGCTGGCGGCAAATGTGCAGACCGAAATCGCACAGGCGACCTATTCATTTGATATTTCGGTTTCTTCGCTTGCCGAAGGGATTGCTGAAATCGGTGCCACGTCGGGTTGGCGGATTGCCTATACGACTGATCTGCCGTCTATCGACGGAACGCGCACAATCCGCGGGGGTATGACAGTTCCCACCGCGATTGATACATTGCTGCGCGGTACCGGATTTTCCTATCGTGAAACCGGTGAAAATTCCCTGATCTTAATCGACCCGGCGGCGGAAGCTGGGCAAAGTGGTGCCGCGGTTGTCGATCCGATCCGCGTTGAAGCCAACAGCATCCAATCCGATCTGCCACCCGCCTATGCCGGTGGCCAAGTCGCAACCGGCGGTCGTCTTGGCATGCTCGGCAATACGGACATCATGGACGCGCCGGTCAGCATTACCAGCTACACCAGCGAAAAGATTGCAGATCAGCAGGCACAAACCATTGCCGATGTTCTTAAAAATGATCCGTCGGTCAGAACGCCCAACAGCAGTGGCGGTATGCTCGATACTTATCAGATTCGCGGTTTCAATGTGAATACCGGCAACTCTGGCGAAATGGCACTCAACGGTGTTTACGGTGTTGCACCAACCTATCGCGCTTTATCCGGTTTCGCCGAGCGCGTTGAAGTTCTCAAAGGACCAGCTGCCCTTCTTGCCGGAATGGCACCTAACAGCGGTGTCGGCGGTGTCATCAATATTGTACCAAAACGTGCCGGGGACGAAGACCTGAACCGGATCAGTGCTGATTATGGACTTGGTGAGCAGGCAGGTGGCAATATCGATTTTAGCCGTCGGTATGGCGATAACAGTGAGTTCGGGGTTCGCTTCAATGGCGGATACCATAATGGCGACACTTATCTGGACCATCAGACCCGCGAAACGTCACTTGGAGCACTTGCTCTGGATTATCGTGGTGATGATCTGCGGATGTCGCTTGACGTTATTGATCAACGCGAAAACCTGAATGCTCCTTTTCGAGAATATCGGATTGCTTCCGGCTTGACGATGCCATCTGCACCTGACGGCAATAAAAATGTTACTCACGACTGGGAGTGGTCAGATGCCGTTGATCAGTCTGCTGTACTTCAGGGTGAATACGACCTTGATAACAGTTTCACTCTGTTTGGCAGTTTTGGTGGTGGCAAGACCGAAGTGGATCGTTTCTTCGGGTATCCGATTATCCGCGCAGATGACGGAACGATTGAAGATGACAGTCTGTCGTTCATGCGCTTCCAGACAGAAAGATGGACTGCGAGTGCCGGTGTCAGAAGCGAATTTGAGACCCTCGAAGTCAAGCATAAGGTCACACTGGAAGCCAGCCGTTATGAAGACACTTTCAAGCGTGGGCAGGTTTTCTCAACAACTGATCCATTTTCCAACATTTACAATCCCGTGGCAAACGCACCGATTACTGTGGCGGAGCCAACGTCAAAACCAAAGATATCTGAATCAGATATGACTGGTGTCGCGTTGGCAGACACAATGTCGATTTGGGATGACCGGTTTTTGGTAACAGTTGGTGCGCGCCAGCAGCGCGTTGAAACCAATAACTTCAGCGCCACGACAGGTGCTGTAACGGCAGCATACGATAAAAGCGTTGTTACTCCGATGGCTGGCGTGGTGTTCAAGCCTTGGGAAAATGTTTCTTTCTACGCAAACTATCTGGAGGGTCTTAGCAAAGGTGCGAACGCCCCAATAACTGGAGAAGCCTTGTCGCCTTATGTGGCAGAACAGATCGAAACGGGCGTGAAGTTGGACTTCGGTTCAATAAGCACGACAGCAGCAGTGTTCCAGATCACGAAGCCCTTTGCCCAAAATGTCAATGGCAGTTATGACAGCGACGGCGAACAGCGGAACCGCGGGGTTGAACTGAACGTATTTGGTGAGGTTATGCCAAACGTACGATTGTTGGGCGGCGTCATGTTCCTTGATGCGGAACTGACGAAAACCAACAGTTCTACGACCCGTGGAAATAGCGCTGTCGGAGCACCTGAAATGCAGGTCAACCTAACCGCAGAATGGGATACTCCTTTTGTCAAGGGAATGACATTGAGCGGGACGGTTACTCATACCTCCGAGCAATATATCGACACGGCCAATACTCAGGACATTCCGGACTGGACGACGCTGGATCTTGGCCTGCGTTACAAGACCATGGTTGCTGAAACGCCAATTACACTGCGCGCAACTCTCCAGAACGTTACGGATGAAGACTATTGGTACGGTGTTAACGAATTCAGCATGGTCTCTGTTGGAGCACCTCGTACGGCTCTGCTGTCTGTGACTGCTGATTTTTAATGGTATGGGCGGCAACCTTTAAGGTGCCGCCCAACCCGGCCGATTAAAAATGGATACCGAAAAAGCCAACCATTTTAGGGGATGGAGCAAATGACGTTTTTATCAGGGAGCCTGAAAGAGCAATCGGGTTGGCAACCGGGTCTTTCCTTGCCGCCAATCCTTGATCCTGTGATCGAACGCCTGCTGTCCGGGCAGGATCAACGATTGCCTGATCTACTTGGTCGGTTCGGTTCGCCGCTAAATATCGTTTTTCCTCATATCCTTGGCCAAAATCTGGCGCAAATGAGAGATGTGTTTGATCATCACGCTGTAACGTCGAAAATTTTTTATGCCGCGAAAGTGAATAAGTCGCATTCTCTTGTTTCTGCGGCGATTGATCTTGGGCTGGGTGTTGATGTTTCAAGTCGCTACGAGTTGCGTGACGCCCTTTCCGGTGGTTGTGACGGGGAAATGGTATGCGCGTCCGGTCCAGCCAAGCCGCGCGCCTTTCATCAGGAACTGATAGATGCCAATGCCTTGATTTCGGTTGATTCCATTGAAGAGTTGGCTGATCTCGCAGAGCTGGCGCTTGGTCGGGAACCGTGGCAAAGAGTTCGTCTTCTTCTGCGCTACCGTCCGATTAATGCGCATGCCAGCAGGTTCGGCATTGCACCGGAAGATATGCAATCCGCCCTGCTGTTTGTTGCGCAGCATAATGACTGCTTTGCCTTCGAAGGCTTTCACTTCCATCTGGGCGGTTATGTGCCGGAAAACCGGGTACAGGCATTTTGTGAAATTTCCGAATGGGTTGGTATCGCAGCCGCACTTAATCTGACGGTTTCCATGATTGATATCGGCGGCGGGCTGCCGGTCCGTTATGTCGAACCTGATATCTATGCGGCATTTCTGGCAAGTCAGGACAGTGATCATTATCGCAATGGTGTCGTGCCGCAGTCTTTCTATCCTTACGGTGGGGTAATCAACGCGGCGGAATGGATCGACAGGTTCCTGGTTTCGCCCGGTCCGGGCGATATGACAATCGCGCAATATCTGCGCGACAACGGAATTACGCTTGGTCTTGAACCGGGGCGCAGCCTTGTCGATCAAACAGCGATTTCCGTTTTTCGCATTACGCGGGTCAAGGACCTAGCCAATGGAACGGCTGTGCTTTTTGCCGAAGGTAGCAGTTTCAGTGCCTGTGAAACCTGGTTCGCATCGGAATTTCTGGTCGATCCCATTTTGATCAGCAGCCGTGTCCCTGACCATCGGGGAGTAGATGTCGCACCGGAAGGAAAGCCTGCACGGGCCTATGTTGCGGGGCACAGCTGCCTCGATGAAGACATCATTTCCAACCGACTGATTTCCTTTCCGAGCAAACCGCAAGATGGTGACTTGCTCGTTTATGGCAATACGGCTGGTTATCAAATGGACCTTCTGGAAAACGAATTCCATCGGGTCCCGATGCCGCGTCGCGTTTCCATTAGCGCCGATCTGGCAACCGTTCAACCGGACGATCACAAGGGAGCATCCCGATGATACAGACCAAAGTAACCAATCTGATCGGAAATACCCCGTTACTCGAACTTCCCGTTTCGGCGCCTAATACACGTTTCTTGCTCAAGATCGAAAAAAATAACCCCGGTGGCAGCATGAAGGACCGGATGGCACGCAGTATGGTCATGGCGGCAATTACCGATGGCAGATTGTCCGAAGGCGGCACAATAGTTGAATCTTCATCAGGCAACACCGGCATCGGACTGGCTATTGTTGCGGCCGAATTGGGCTTGCGTTTTATTGCAGTGGTAGATCACCACGCAGCACCGGATAAGCTGGCGGTGATGAAGGCAATGGGTGCCGAACTTCGCTTTGTAGAGGGTGACTATGCCGAGGATGAGGTGGCCGTTGTAGAACGTCAGCGTCTTGCCGCAGAACTTGGGACGACAATCCCCGGTGCGATATTCATGAACCAATCTGATAACCCGGCCAATCCAGCAGGTTATCAGGGGTTTGTTGACGAACTGATTGCCCAGACCAGTGGCGAGATCAATGCATTTTGCGGATGTACCGGCACCGGCGGGTCGTTAACCGGAATTGCAACCGGTCTTAAAAAATTCAATCGGGATATCTGCACTGTCGGTGTCGAGCCAAAGGGATCAATCGTATTCGGCCAGCCAGGTCACTCCTATTACCAGTCCGGGACCGGAACGCCAAAAGGCGATGAGGTCGGCAAAGTCCTTGATTACAGCGTGATTGATATCGGAACTCAAGTTGGGGATGCCGAGGCTTTCGAAACGGCGCGCTATGTTGCGCAAAATACCGGACTATTGGTCGGTGGTTCGACCGGGGGCGCGATCTATGCCGCGCTTGAACATATTCACGCGGGTAAAATTAGTGGAACCGTTGTTTGCACGGTTGCCGATGGTGGTGAAAAATATCTGCATACGGTTTTCGATGAAAAATGGCTGGCGGAACGCAACCTTGTTAACGAAGGTGTCTGGCGTCAGATGGCGCAATGGATGCCACTTGATCGTGGGTATGTTGCACGTCCCGAATTGGTCGGAGATGTCGCATAATGACCATTGCACAACAGAAATGGCCGATTGTTCTGATCGATCCGCATCGCCTGCGTAGGCATGAAGAACATGACACTGCCCATGCTGATACCTTGCATAATGTGATCGTCGCGGCTGGAGTGTGGACAACACCGATCATTGTCGAATGGGAAGATTTGATCGTTATGGACGGGCATCATCGCCTGTCGGTTGCCTGTGCTGCGGGTCTTTCGCATGTACCATGTTTGATGGCGGATTATCAATCAGTCCGGGTTGAATCCCGTCGGGCGGAATTCGATGTGACGCCCCATGATATTCGGCAACGCGCCCGGACCGGATTGCTGTATCCGCCAAAAACCACGCGCCATCATATTCCATCGGAATGGAACTCATGCTGCGCGGTTGAACTTGCAGTATTGCGAAAAATATCTGTCCCGAATTATGCGTTGGCGCATGACCATCTTCCCAAGTCGGAAGGCAGGCACGTGGGATGACACACCAGCAAGAAATCTATACACCGCACCGTGTTGTAATTTGTGGCGGTGGACGAACAGGGCATCTGAATGCCGTTCTGTTCAAGCAAATTCCGGATGTGGAAGTCAGGTTGCTGACCAGAAACGAGGCAGTCGCTGACGCGCACAATAGCGGTGAAAACATACGTGTCTTATTGCCAGAAGGTGGTGAAATTAGCGCCCGGCTTGATGGCGTAAGCACGCGTCCCGATGATGTTATGTCCGGTGCGGATATCGTCATTATCACGTTACCGGCACACGCCCGGATGGACTTGCTTCGCCAGATCAAGCCGTGCCTGCCAACAGACAAATCCGTCTTCGTCGGGGCCATTCCTGGATTTTGCGGCTTTGACTGGCTCGCAGAAAGCGTTCTGGACGACAACCCGAATGTCGTGATCTGGGGCATGAAGGATGTGCCGCATACGGCATTTGAACTCGATCCCGGCCAGTCTATCCGGATGGGCGGGGCAAAAAGCGTTCTGCATGTCGCAACCCACGACCGCGAGACGGGTGAAGCGCGCCGAAAGCTGATCGGACATCTGAAACGACTGTATGATGCCCCGGTCAAACTTCTGGACAACTTCCTTGAAATCACACTGACACCGGGCAACCCGATTATGCATAGTTCGGTGATTTATGGTCTGATTGGTCCGTTTGGCCAATGGCATAACCGGACATTTTCCGTGCCGATCTGCTGGTGGTCCGAATGTTCGGAAATCGGAGCCTATTTTCTCGAACGTTGCGATGCGGAAAGTCAGGCACTTTGCGTCAGACTTGAACAGCTTCTTTTGGCGGATCTTTCATCGGTTCGGCCATTGAAAGATGAAATCGTTGATGCCTATGGCGATCAGATCGCGGATTGCCACACCATGCTTTCGGTTCTGCGTAGCAACCGGGCCTATGACGGGATCACGGCCCCGCTTGTTCCGGCTGGCGAGGGACTTGATGGGCTGATCATGGATCCGCAAAGCCGGGCTTTTCAGGAAGATGTTGCTTTCGGTCTTGCCCTGCTGGTTGAGATGGGGCGTCGTTTGTCCGTTTCCCTGCCGCATATCGAGGAAATTTTTAACTGGAGTGTTGCCTATATGGGGGGGCTCAAGGCGTCTTCGCTAGATTACTTCCCGGCGAACTGGCCGATTGAAAGTAACAGGTCATGAACAAAAATATTCCCATCAACGTCACCACAAATAAGCTGCCGTCTGGCACCAGTAGCTATTCTGCAATCGAATTTGCGCAGGCAAATGCATTGCGTCGAATTGTCCGTTGTCTGTTTGCTGAACGGATCATTGACCCAGATCGTCTGGTTTCTGATCCGGAGGGCCGAAGTGCCAAGATCCAACTTAGGGATGGCAATACAACAGTTTGGTTCGAGGATATCGAACGGGCGCCGGCAAATACGGTAATCAATCACGGTTCGATCAAGGTACGCAGTTCAGGCGGCGACTGGCATATAGTTTCAACCGCGGCAGAGCTGATTGACGTGATGTTGCCCGATTTTGATTTTGTGCCCGCCGATACCAATGGCGAAAACCTTAAGCGCGATATTGCCAACAGCATTGAAAATGATGCAAAGGCTCGCGGGTTTCGGGAAAAATGGAATGCGCAGCTGGCAGACAATATCGCTGCCAGCGGGGCGCGTGGGTTGATCGATTACATGCGGCGTCAATTTGATACACGTGACGCATCCATCATCCTTGATCAATGGGGATCGTTGGAAGGGCATCCGTTTTATCCGACATGGAAAACCAAACCGAACCTGACGTCGGCGGAGGTTGCCGATTTGTCGCCGGAATTTGCGGCAATCGTGCCCTTGCGTGTGGCGGCTTTGCGTGCAGACATGGCCCATCTTGAACATATGCCCCATATCAAAGACCTGCATGTCTGGCTTGCCGAAAATCTGCCAACGATTTATCGCGACTGGAAAAAGGGTCTTCTGGACAATGATCTGGAACCGCGCGATTGGTTGCCACTGCCCATTCATGATTGGCATCTTGAAAATCATGTGAAATCGCACTTCAGCGATGAAATCAATCAGGGAATTCTGATTGTTGACGGACCGGATATCGAAACACGCCCCAGCATGTCATTTCGCACGATGTTGCCGACCGATCCGCAAAATAGCCCGTTTATCAAATTACCGGTGGCGATCTGGCTGACCAGTGAAATGCGGAGCTTACAGGCGAAGTCGATCCATATGGGACCGCGCATCAGTGCGGTAATCAGTGGAATCCTTGCGACAGAGAACGGTTTTGACGAGACCATTGAAATCTTTACCGAAGATGTCGGCATTCATTACAAACATGCGGTCCGAAAGGACGATGCTGAAGGCAAGCTTCTGTCTGTCATATTCCGCGCAACCAAGGGGCGGCTGGATCGGAATGATGGCTTGTTACCGGTAACGGTTGCGGCACTTCTGACCCGCAATCCATCGGATGATGCGCCGCTGATTGCTGAAATGGTTGATGGTCAAAGCGGGCGGGCATCAAAATCCGATGTTATCGATTTCTTCCGCCTTTATGCGCGCGCGGTTATTCATCCGGTCATTCAAATCTATCTGATGTATGGCATCGCGCTTGAAGCCCATCAGCAAAATACATCAATCCTGTTTGATGAAAACGGAACGCCGGTCCGTCTGCTGATCCGCGATTTTGGCGATGGAAGAACTTTTGCGCCGTTGCTTAATGAACGGGGATACGATCTGAAATCCTATTACTACAAGGGTATCCTGCCGACGGTTTTTGATGGCGATATCGAGCCTGTGCGATCATTTGTAATTGATGCCTGCTTCGTCTGTCATTTGCATGAGATGGCTCTGACGCTAAGCCATCACTATGAACTTGATGACGATGTTCTTTGGTATGTCATGGGCGAAGAAACCGCGCATGCATTTGATCATGCAAAGCCCCGTATTAGTTCTGCCGTATTCTGGCAGGAGGAACGGGAAATTTTCCTGACGCATGACTGGTCGACGCGATCAGTAATGCGTATGCATTTGCAAAAATACGCGGATTACCGGGTTCAGCATCAGCTTCCCAATCCGATGGCCGGGGCGAAACCGGCATGATGACGGGCGGCATACAAACATTGTCCGTTCGCTGTCAGATACATCTTTTGTTTGTTATCCAACTGGTATCGATGGGGGCGATGGAGATGAGCGGGCCTTTCTGGCCCGTTCATTTGCGTTCATTAATCCATTCAGACGACCTGTTCACATTTGCTAGTGTTGCGGTCTATGTCGGGCCGATGCTGGGCATAATGCTGACCAGCACGTTCTGGGGGCGGCTTGGTGATCGGTTTGGGCATAAGGCGATGATGATGCGGGCTCTTTTCGGGCTTGCGATTACCCAGCTTGCACTGGCCTACGCCAATGACGTTTGGTTGATCCTGATGCTGCGGTTTTTACAAGGCGCCTGTGCGGGCTATATTGCACCGGCACAGGCTTATGGCGTCAGTATCGAAAGTCCGGCAAGACGGGCAAAGCTTTTTGCCTATCTACAGGTTTCAACCAATGTCGGTTCGCTTGGCGGCGCATTGGTCGGTGGTGTCATCCTTGATCATGCGGCTTTCTTTTGGATCAACTTTTCAGCAGCCATTCTGTGTGCCATTTGTCTGGTTTCGGTCTGGGCATTGCTGCCGGTTGTGGCGCCAAAAGATGCAGAGCGTGGTGCCGTTGACAATGCTGCCCCCACAGCAAAGATCAGCATTTTGCGATCACCACAGATCGTATCCCTTCTGACCATTATTGGCGTTTTGTTGCTGGGGCGGATGGTGACACAATCACCCTTTTCGATTTATGTGCTGAACGTCTTTGATGTCGGCAACTGGGTCGTCGGTCTTTGCTATGGCTTGCTAGCACTTGGTTTTGTCGTTTCGGCATCCCTGTGGGCGCGTCATTTCGAAGGGCGTGCTGCGCGCGATATTCTGGGCGGCATGTGTCTGGTGATTGCAGGATGTGTTGTGGTGACTTTGTTGGCCGGGGTCACCCGGTCAATCTTCGTTTTTACCGCGATGTATTTTGTCTGGGGTGTGTTGCTTGGCGCGACCACGCCTGTATTGACTGCCCTTGTGTCACGGGCGGCAGGCGACTGCCGTCAGGGGCATGTGCTTGGGCTTGCGCAAAGTACGGCGCAATTTGCATCGATCGCGGGCATCGCCCTTGGTGGCTGGTTCAGTCAGGCCGCCGGACTTTCAAATATCTATTTCCTTGTCGGATTTGTTTACGCCATCGGGTTTGTCCTGACCGTCTTTGCACGAGTGCGTGCAGACACAATTGCCCGACCATCAGAAATTCCCGGAGAATAATAATGATCGTAAAAACGATATCACGTCTGATTGCCGCCGCAGGTTTAAGCCTGCTTTTCATCCAAGTGGCAAAGGCCGAAAAGATCACCGTCACCGACATTGCCGGACGCGAGGTCACGGTAAATGTGCCGATCCAAAGGGCTGTCTTGGGTGAAGGTCGGCAGCTTTATATCATAGCTGCCCTGGATCGTGAAAATCCGGCGAAGCGGATCGTCGGCTGGCGTAAAGATCTGATCGAGGCCGATCCGGCCACCTATCAGGCTTATCTCGCGAAATTCCCAGCCTTTGGAGATATCCCGGCATTCGCCGGGTTGGAGCAAAGCCTGATTGATATAGAAACCACGATTGCGCAAAAGCCTGATGTCGTGTTCCTGAACCTTGAAACACAACAAGCCGTTGACGAGGCGAACTATGTTGAAAAGCTTGGTGCGCTTGATATTCCGGTGATCTATGTCGATTTCCGGCACGATCCGGAACATAATACCGAGCCATCAATCCGGCTGTTTGGCAAACTGTTCGATCAGGAGATACGCGCAGAAGAGTTTATCAAATTCCGGGCCGCTGAAATTGCCCGGGTTACCGATAAACTGGCAAAAGCCAATCCGGCGCGACCAAAGGTCTTTATCGACCGGGCTGCCGGTTTTTATGAGGATTGCTGCCATTCATTCGGGGATGGCAATTTCGGTGCGATGGTCGAAATGGCGGGGGGCGACAATATCGCCAAGGACCTGATCCCGGGGACATTCGGGCAAATCAATGCCGAACAGGTTCTGGTTTCAAGCCCCGATCATGTGATTGTCACCAGTGCCGCGTGGGATGCCTATGTACCGGGCGGGAAATGGGTGCCGGTCGGTCCCGGGGCGGATGTGCAATTGGCCGAGAAAAAGCTGGAATATTATCCGACACGTTCTGCCTATCTTCGAATTGCGGCGCAAAAAACGCATGCATTCCACGCTGTCTGGCATCAGTTCTATAACAGCCCCTATCAGTTCGTCGCGATCCAGCAGATGGCAAAATGGTTCCATCCGGACCTGTTTACCGATCTCGATCCTGACGAAATATTCAGGAAGTTGCATGATCGCTTTCTGCCGATCAATTATCAGCCAGGGTATTTTGCTAGTCTTACTAATAAAATGTGATTATCGCTTGCTGAGTTATTAGCTCCGGTCGTACTTTCAGTTTGAATGAAGGTTTTTCAGAACTCACAGCGCATTTTATGCTGGTTGCAGGGGGGGTAGTGTAAGAGCGGTTAAGATATGGTGAGGAGAAGGTGTTGGCGTAATAGGGAGTAGTTAATTGCATGCCCCCGCAACCAAATAAAAAAGGCTCGCCCTCGTGGCG
>NZ_CCDX020000022.1:0-46360 GCF_000751115.1 Thalassospira sp. GB04J01
CCGGGGCAATACCCCGCGCGGCGGAGATTTCCTTGCATGTCTTGTTTGTTCTGATGCCATTTTAAACATTCAATTGGGTTCAGACCCTAGGTCGGAGATAGCGCTTTGGCAGAGCAGGCAAAGCTGTTAGGTTCGGCGCACCGTTCGGTGATGGGAAATCGGTGAAATGCCGATGCTGCCCCCGCAACTGTATCGGGTTGGGCGATCCGGGCGCATTTGCGCCAGCCACCGGGAAACCGGGAAGGCGGATGGCTTTCATGCCCGCAGCCAGGAAACCAGCCGAAGGTGTCACTATGCTTGTTTATCTTGCGTAGTGGCGACGCAACCCGGCCTCGGTGGGAGGCCATGGCGAGGAAAACGCGATGACCCATACAGAACCGCATGCCGGGATACATTTGATCCTTGGCGGTGCCCGATCGGGCAAAAGCCGGTTTGCCGAAAACCTCATTACACAGGCCGGACAAGCCGGAGGCGGAACCTATATCGCCACTGGACGGGCCTGGGACGCGGAAATGACCAACCGCATCGACCTTCACAAACAAACACGCGGCGATCTGTGGCATACGATCGAGGAACCACTGGATCTTTGTGCCGCCCTTCGCGCCTGCACTCAGCCCGACGCACAGCCGGTTCTGGTTGATTGTCTGACCTTATGGGTGACCAACCTGATGCTTGAAAACCGCAATATTGCGGCCGAATTTGATCGCCTGTGCGATCTTGTTCCGACCCTCGACATCCCGGTTCTTTTTGTGTCAAACGAGGTCGGTTTCGGGATTGTGCCGGAAAATGCCATGGCGCGGGCCTTTCGCGATCATGCTGGACGGCTGCATCAACGTATGGCGGCACTTGCAGATAAGGTAACGCTGGTGGTTGCTGGCATTCCGATGCAGGTCAAATAACCCCACAAAAAATTGAAATTTAAGGAATTTGAGAATGGCTCAATTGGGTAAAATCCCGGCAACTGTGATTACCGGTTTTCTCGGTGCAGGCAAAACCACCATGATCCGCAACATGCTGGAAAACGCCAATGGCAAACGGATTGCACTGATCATCAATGAATTTGGCGATCTTGGTGTTGATCGCGGCATCATCAATGGCTGTGGCATTGAAGGCTGTGCCGAAGATGACGTGGTCGAGCTTGCTAATGGCTGTATTTGTTGCACGGTGGCCGATGATTTCCTGCCGACCATTCAGGGCTTGATTGACCGCGAAACGCCACCTGATCACATCGTGATTGAAACATCTGGTCTGGCCCTACCAAAACCGTTGGTAAAGGCGTTTAGCTGGCCAGAAATCAGATCGCGTGTGACGGTGGATGGTGTGGTCGCGGTTTTGGATGGTGCGGCGCTGCGTGACGGGCTGTTTGCCCATGATCATCATGCGGTTCAGGCCCAGCGCGAAGCCGACGACAGCCTTGATCATGAAAGCCCGCTTGAAGAACTGTTTGAAGAACAGCTTCACTGTGCGGATATGGTTGTGCTTAACAAAACCGATCTTCTGAGTGACGTCGAACGGACCAAGGTTGAAGCCGACATTCGTGCCCAACTGAAACGCCCGTCAGTCAAAATTATCGCTACCGATCATTCGCGCATTGAAAATGCCATTCTGCTGGGGCTGGGTGCCGCGGCCGAGGATGATCTTGATAGCCGTCCGTCCCATCATGATGATGGCCATGAACACGATCATGACGATTTCGATAGCTTCGTTGTGTCGCTTGGTGCGGTCACCGATCCGGCGGTTCTGGAAAAGCGTCTGATTGAAGTTGTACGTCAGTTTGATGTGCTGCGTATCAAGGGGTTCCTTGATGTGCCTGGCAAACCGATGCGTCATGTGGTTCAAGGCGTTGGCGAACGGTTCCAGCGGTATTTTGACCGTCCTTGGACGGACGGGGAAAACCGCCGGTCTGAACTGGTCGTGATTGGCCTGCATGGCTTGGACCGGGCCGCAATTGAAACCGCGATCAAGGCGGCGTAAGATCATTTGTTCTTGTTTTGTTTCACGTGAAACACTGTTTTGTCCTAACGGTGCAAGGCCGTGTTTCACGTCTGCATGACGCCGTGAAACCCGCATCCCCCGGCCTTGGCTTTGCTCGTCGGGGGGATGCGTGCGGATTGTGGATACAGATGGTCGTGATCCTCGGTTTGGTCTTCGGCCCGATCCTAGGTGCGGCGCTCGGGTCCGGGACTTCGGCCCGGTCTGAGTAGATCCTGACACGAAAGAAAGAGACGGAAACCCCAATGCATTTGCTGGCAGCACAGCCCGGAATGGTGACAGACGGCAGCGAAGCCGTCGATCTTGGACAGGAGCCCGGCGATGTCGTGATCCTGTCGGCGGCAGAATCTGAACTGGCGTGTTTTGCCGGGGCGCAGGGGCGTCTGACAGCAGAATTTGGCGACGATGTTCCGTCCTTGCGTCTGGCCAGTCTTTTGCAGCTCGGTCACAATATGTCGGTCGATTTGTATGTCGAAGATGTGCTGTGTGAGGCCAAGTTTATCATCGTGCGCATTCTGGGCGGACGGGGATATTGGGCGTATGGCTTCGAGCAACTGGTCGCTTTTGCCCGGTCAAATGACGTGCCGCTTTTGCTGTTGCCCGGCGATGATCAACCCGATGCGGAGCTACTGTCGCTTTCAACCGTTAAGGGGGCCGACTATCAGCATATCTGGCGCTACTTGATCGAAGGTGGGCCGCAAAATTCCGAGAATTTACTTCGCCTTATATATGAAAAGTTGAATTCATCTGTTAACTGGCAGTGGAAACCCGCCGCCCCACTGGTTAAGGCCGGTGGATATTGGCCGGGAAATGCGCATGTCGATTTGGCTGAAATCCGCAAACAATGGGTTGAAAATCAACCAGTTACGCCGATTATTTTCTATCGGTCATTGGTGCAGGCGGCCAATCTTGATGTCATTGATGCTCTGGTTGAAGAACTTCAGGACAATCATCTGAATCCATTGCCGATTTTCGTTTCCAGCCTCAAGGACCCGGCGGCGGGTGCGCTTGTCAGTGACTGGCTGGAGCAAACAGCGGCAGATTTGGTCCTGAATACCACAGGATTTTCGATTTCTGTTCCGGGTTCGGAACGAAAGAATGGGCCGTTTGATGCGGTCGATGCACCGGTGTTTCAACTCGTCCTTTCTGGTGGCAGCGAAGAAAGCTGGCGCGACGGCGTCAATGGCCTTGCCGCACGCGACATCGCGATGAATGTCGCCCTGCCCGAAGTGGATGGCCGTATTTTATCGCGCGCGGTGTCGTTCAAGGGGTCGGCTGGCAAGGATCCGCTGACCCAGATTGATTTGGTGAAATACATCCCGGTGCGCGACCGCGTGGCATTTGTCGCCCAACTTGCCGCCAATTGGGTCAGGTTGCGTCAACTTGATGCCCCATCGCGCAAGGTCGCGATGGTGATGGCGAACTATCCCAACAAGGATGCTCGCCTAGGCAACGGGGTTGGGCTTGATACGCCTGCAGGGATGATTGAAACCCTGCGTGCCATGCAGGCAGATGGCTACGCGCTTGAAAATATTCCGACGGATGGCGATGCCTTGATCAACGCGGTCAAGGCCGGGCCAACCAATGATTTCAAAACGCTGGCGGACCGTGAAATCCGGGTGACGCTCTCGCGGGCGGCTTATCAAACGGCATTTGACGGGTTACCGGCCTCCATTCAGGCACACGTGCTGGATGCGTGGGGCGATCCGACAAAAGACCCGTTTTATATCGCCGAACAGGATAGCTTTGCGCTGTCGATCCTGCCGATGGGCAATGTCGTCGTCGGGCTGCAGCCCGCGCGTGGATACAACATTGATCCGCTGGAAAGTTATCACTCGCCCGATCTGGTGCCGCCGCATAACTACTTCGCGTTTTATATCTGGTTGCGCCATGAATTTGGTGTTGATGCGATCATTCATTTTGGCAAGCACGGCAATATGGAATGGTTGCCGGGCAAGTCACTTGCTTTGTCCGAGGAATGCTTCCCCGAGGCGGTCTTTGGTCCGACCCCGCATTTCTACCCGTTCATCGTCAATGATCCGGGCGAAGGCACGCAGGCCAAACGCCGTGCACAGGCCGTGATCCTTGATCATCTTACCCCGCCGTTAACCCGGGCCGAAAGTTATGGTCCACTCAAGGATCTTGAGGCACTTGTTGATGAGTATTTTGAGGCCGCAGCCGTTGACCCGCGCCGGTTGGTGCTCCTGAAACGCGATATTCTTGAACTGGCCATTCAGATCGGGTTGGACCGAGATTGCGGGATTGAGGCGGGCGAAGACGAACAAAGTGCGCTGGCCAAACTTGATAACTATCTGTGTGAGCTTAAAGAACTTCAAATTCGGGATGGCTTGCATATTTTTGGCAAGGCCCCGGAAGGCGATCTTTTGAACGATCTTTTGGTGGCATTGGCGCGGTTGCCGCGTGGATCGGACAGCGGACCGAAGGCATCGCTTCACCGTGCGATTGCCAAGGATATTTTGGGCGATGCCGGGTTTGACCCACTTGATTGTGCCTTCGCCGAATTCTGGCCGGGCATAAAACCCGACATTCTGGCCCATTATGATGAGGTGGGGCCGTGGCGAACCACCGGCGATACGGTGGAGCGGATTGAGCTTCTGGCGCGTGATCTGGTCAATGGGACTGTTGCGCCCGATCCGCTGTGGTCGGCGGTGTGTGACGTTGTAACCGATATCGAAACAAATATTCGACCCGCTGTTGTCAGCTGTGGCGATGCTGAGGTGTCGGGGCTTTTGCGCGGGCTTGCGGGCAAATTTGTCGAACCCGGCCCATCGGGGGCACCGACCCGTGGGCGGCCAGATGTTTTACCGACCGGGCGAAATTTCTATTCGGTCGATACCCGCACCGTGCCAACACCGGCTGCGTGGCAGTTGGGGTGGAAATCGGCCGAACTTTTGCTGGAACGTCATGTGCAGGATAACGGCGAATGGCCCGCCGCCCTTGGGCTTTCGGTCTGGGGGACGAGCAATATGCGTACGGGCGGTGACGACATTGCACAGGCCCTGGCCCTGATGGGGGTGCGCCCGACATGGGATAGTGCGTCGCGCCGTGTGACCGGGTTTGAAATCATGCCAGCATCGGTTTTGGGACGTCCACGTGTCGATGTGACGTTGCGGATTTCAGGGTTTTTCCGTGATGCGTTTCCCGGTTTGATTGACCTGTTTGACAGTGCGGTGCGTGCGGTGGCGGCCCGGACCGATGAACCCGCCGAAAGCAATCCGATTGCCACGCGGGTCGCGCAGGAAAGGCAAAAGCTGCGCGATCAGGGGCTTGATGATGCACAGGCCGAACGACAGGCGGCATTTCGGGTGTTTGGGTCCAAACCGGGGGCCTATGGCGCTGGTTTGCAGGCAATGATTGACGAAAAACTTTGGGAAGACGAAGACGATCTTGCCGATGCCTATCTGGCGTGGGGCAGTTATGCCTATGGCAATGGGGCTGAGGGCGAGGCGGCGCGCGGGCTGTTTGAAACCCGGTTGTCGAAGGTTGATGCGATTGTCCATAATCAGGATAACCGCGAACATGATCTTCTGGATTCGGATGATTATTATCAGTTCGAAGGCGGAATGACATCAGCCGTGCGCAGCCTGTCGGGCAAGCAGCCGGTGGTGTATCACAGTGACCATTCCCGCCCCGAAAGCCCGAAAATCCGCACATTGGAAGAAGAAATCGCCCGTGTGGTGCGGGCCCGCGTGGTCAATCCGAAATGGATCAACGGGGTGATGCGTCACGGCTACAAGGGCGCGTTCGAGATTGCCGCAACGGTTGATTATCTGTTTGCTTTTGCGGCGACGGCCCGCTGTGTGGCTGATCATCATTTTGATCTGGTGTATGATGCATATCTTGGTGATGAGACGGTGCGGGACTTTATTGATCAGCACAATCCAGATGCCTTGCGCGATATCCGCGATCGCCTGCGCGAGGCGATTGAGCGCGGTCTGTGGCAGCCACGGCGCAACAGTGTTTCAGTCGATCTGGGTGACCGCGTTTAAGAGGCACCACCACACATCAGGCTCACAACAATTTTACCACGGGAACATTATCGGCAGTTGAAACGTTTCGTTTACGCACCATATCTCTATTAACCAACTATTAATAAGTTGTGAGGGACGGGGCACCCCATTCGGATCGCCTGCGCGGGAACGCAGACCGATCAAAGAGTTCGGAGGCCGCGATGGAAAAGACGACCAGCGTTCGACCTGATATCAGGCTGCCTGACTATGCGCAGACCCCCTTGCCCGGACATGCCGGGCATACGGACATCATCGATTTCCTGATTGCCGATTGCGATATTCCACATTGGTTGCGTGCCGATCTGCACGGGCAAGGACGTTATCGTCCTGCACGGGGTGCGATCCCGGCTGTTTTGAATGTGCGCGAACGGTTTAATGGCCAGCATCTTCCGGTGAGCTTCGAGGAACTTCACCAGGGACTGAGCGAACTTTCCCGGCATTTGCCGGGCCCGGACCAAACCAAAGTGGAAATCGACGCCAAGGTGAAAATTTACTGGCGCTACCTGCAAGGGGTTGAGCGCCAGGTCTGGCGGGCTGCGGTTTCAACAGCCCACCTTAATATGGATCATTTCCCGGTTGTGCGTGAATTCAAAGCCCTGATCGAGCAGGTTGTGGCAAGCCGCAACTGGCTTGAACGCCGACTTGAAGTGGTTGAGCAAAGTTTCCAGCGTCCGACCGGACCGGCCAACGATGCAGTGCGCAAGGCCTTGATGCGTCTGCGCCGGATGTCGCCCGGTGATCGGTTGCAAATGTTTAACAAGGCCCGGATGCGCCGCCCGGAATTACGTAACATTGATATGCGGGAACCCGATAAATGGGCTGATCTGGTGACCCGTGATCTTGGTCTGTCACAGTCTTAATAAGGCAATCGGTTCGCCTTAACAGCACCCGAAGGATTTCTTCTGGGTGGGGGAAGTACCCCGATATGGGGTAGAAAAGCGCGGTCTTATGGATCGCGCTTTTCTTTTGCGTGGCATTGTATTTACGCGGTTGTGCAATCGCCAGAGGGAGGGCAAAATTGTGCTAACATAGCCAAGGCACCCTTATGCATACTGCTAAATTCCTGTTTTTATGTACGATTATGACGTTTTGCGCTGGTGCCAGCAGCGGCTTAAGTGTGCGCGCCATGGCGCAAACATCTGTGGCACCAGACTGGCCAAAAGTCCCGACGGGACCGTTTCATTGGCAATTACAGGGCGATATTGAGCTGGCGGGTGATATCAGGGTTGTTGGCAGTGACTTGTTTGAAACGTCTGCTGATCAGGTGCGCCAGTGGCGCGATGCCGGGGTTTTTCCGATTTGTTATATCAATGTTGGGGCGGTCGAAGACTGGCGCGATGATCGGGATCGTTTTCCATCCGATGTGATCGGCAATGCTTATTGGGGCTGGCCGGGGGAGAACTGGCTTGATGTCAGCCGGTTCGAACGGTTTGCCGATGTCATGCGCGACCGGTTTGATCTTTGCCGCGAGAAGGGGTTTCTGGCGGTTGAGCCTGATAACATCGATGCTTACGAGGCCGATGACAGCAGCAAGGAAACCGGGTTTGACCTGACGCGGGCAGATCAACTTCGCTACATCACTTGGCTGATTGATCAGGCCCATGCGCGCGGCCTTGCCATCGGGCAGAAAAATGCGTCTGAGCTTGTGCCAGAACTAGTTGAAAAGATGGATTTTGCCTTGCTGGAATCAGCGTATCGGCTTGGCTTTATGGGGGAATTCACACCCTATCACGGCTTGGGAAAGCCGGTGTTTGCAGTTGAGTATCTTGAAGAAATTGAAAACGGCACCGATCCGCAAAGCCTATGCCCAGCGGCGCGAAAACTGGGGTTTCAGGGCGTCATCGCCCATCTTGATCTCGACCGCGCCCCGGAAAACTGCCCTTGATCCCGAGGCCGCTTCGCCGCATTGTTCGCCAGCAAATGTTCAAAGCGATACGGCCCGAAAAGACAAAGGCATAAAACCATGACCGATAAGACCCAGCCAGACGTGGACGTTAATGCGCGCCATGACGAAAAGATGAAGAAAATCAAGGCTGCGCGCGACAAGATGATGGCCCAGAAGATCGATAAAAAGGGCCTTATCATTGTCCACACCGGCAAGGGCAAGGGAAAGTCATCCTCGGCCTTTGGCATGGCGATGCGCTGTGTCGGGCATGACATGAAAGTTGGCGTGGTTCAGTTTATCAAGGGCGGCTGGGAAACCGGCGAAGCCAAACTGCTGAAAAAATTCCCTGAGCTTTGTGAATTTCATGCCATGGGTGCGGGTTTTACCTGGGAAACACAGAACCGGGCACAGGACATTTCGCTTGCGCGGGATGCATGGAACAAGGCGCTGGAAATGATGCGTGATCCCAGCTTCTCGATGGTGATCCTTGATGAGATCAACATCGTGCTGCGCTATGATTTCTTACCGCTTGAGGATGTTTTGGGGGCTTTGGCCGAAAAGCTTCCCGATCAGCATGTGGTTCTGACCGGGCGCAATGCGCCAGACACCCTGATTGAGGCTGCCGATCTGGTCACCGAAATGACCATGATCAAGCACCCGTTCCGCGAACAGGGCATCAAGGCGCAGATTGGCGTTGAGTTCTGATTGCGATCCCATCAAGGGGACGGCGCGGTTTGCCGGGTGATGATGGCTATATGTAAGCCTGTTTGCATGAAAGTTTTGAAACCGGAATGACTGTGCGCTCTGTCCCTGCCCTGATGTTACAAGGTACCGGCTCGGACGTCGGGAAATCCTTGCTGGTGGCGGGGCTTTGCCGGGCCTATGCCCGGCGTGGATTGCACGTGCGTCCGTTCAAGCCGCAAAACATGTCCAACAATGCCGCCGTGACCGATGATGGCGGCGAAATTGGCCGGGCACAGGCGCTTCAGGCCCGCGCCGCCGGGGTGGCAACCACGGTGCATATGAACCCGGTGTTGCTCAAACCCCAATCAGATATCGGCGCGCAGGTCGTAGTTCAGGGCAAGGTTCTGACCACGGCCAAGGCGCGTGATTATTACCGCCTAAAACGTGACTTGTTGCCCAAGGTTCTTGAAAGTTTCGAGATCATGGCAGCCGATGCCGATCTGGTGCTGGTTGAGGGGGCTGGATCACCGGCCGAGGTAAATTTACGCGCATCGGACATCGCCAACATGGGCTTTGCCGAGGCGGCGGAAATTCCGGTTATTCTGGTCGGCGACATTGACCGGGGCGGCGTGATTGCATCGATTGTCGGGACATATGCGCTTTTGTCCGCGGATGATCGCCGGTGGCTTAAGGGCTATGTGATTAACAAGTTTCGCGGTGATGTGTCCCTGTTTGAACCGGCAACCGACATCATTGCCAAGCACGGAAATCTCAAAAGTTACGGTATCGCAACATATTGGCCGGGGGCATATAAGCTTCCGGCTGAAGATGGTGTTGCGTTGGAAAATGCAGGCAAATATCACCGTGATAGCAGTGGTGATGCACGCATGCGCATTGCCGTTCCGCATTTGCCCCGTATTGCCAATTTTGATGACCTTGACCCGCTGGCGGCTGAGGATGGGGTTGAATTGCTGCTGATCAAGCCGGGCCAAGTGATCCCCGGTGATTGTGATCTGGTGGTTCTACCGGGCAGCAAATCGACATTGGCTGATTTGAGATTCTTGAAAGATCAGGGCTGGGATGTGGATATTGCCGCCCATTATCGTCGCGGTGGGCATGTGATCGGGATTTGTGGCGGCTATCAGATGCTGGGCCGGATGGTGCATGACCCGGACGGGGTTGAGGGGCAGCCGGGCAGTGAAGCCGGTTTGGGCCTGCTTGACATTGAAACGGTGATGGCCGGGGATAAAACCCTTCGCAAGACTGAGGCGGTGACGGTCGGCGATGATCAGGGCATAGCGCCAAATATCGCCCTTTGGGGCTATGAAATTCATATGGGGCAGACCAATGGCCCGGATCGGTCGCGCAGCTGGCTGCGGTTTGGGGGCCCATCGGACGGGGTTCTGGATGGGGCCATCAGTGCCGATGGTCGGGTGATGGGCTGTTATTTGCACGGGCTGTTTGGCAGTGATGCGTTTCGCCAAGCCTATCTTGCTCATATTGGCGGAAATGGTGTTTCAAGCGGGATGAATTTTGAAGCATCGATTGATGCCAGCCTTGATGAATTGGCCGATCATCTGGAGGCCTGCCTTGATCTTGACGGGATGCTGGAACTGGCCAAAAGCCGGGGCAGATAGGCTTCTTTGCACGGCCAAGGTGCCAATGTGGATAAAAAGCATCAAAATCACCGTTCGAATGGTGAGAAGCTCTTTACTTAATCTGTGCCGCGTGGTTTGACAGATTTGAAATTCCGGTACTGAAACGAATGTCGCGGACGGCTTTAAAAAAGAAGCCGCGCCAACAGTCCGGTCTTTGTAAAAAGTTCATCCTTGGTCGGGTATCTTCACGTTTATGCGTCAGTTACATCACTTTTGGCTATCGCCGTTTTCGCGCAAAGTGCGCCTGGTTTTGGCCGAGAAAAAGCTGGATTTCGAATTGAAGGCCGAGCCGGTCTGGGAGCGGCGCGACGAATTTCTGTTGCTTAATCCCGCAGGCGAAGTGCCGGTTCTTCAGGATGAGGACGGGTTGGTTCTGTGTGACTCGGTCGTCATCTGTGAATACCTTGATGAAGTTTATTCAGACGATCTGAAATTGTTTGGCTCAGACGCCAAGGAACGTGCCGAAATCCGCCGCCTTGTCGCGTGGTTTGATGGCAAATTTAACCGCGAAGTCACCGACCATTTGCTCGGTGAGAAGTTGCTAAAACGCTTCTTTGCGACCGGCACGCCCGATACCAAGGTGCTGCGTGCCGGGCGGACCAATGCGGCGTATCATCTTGATTATGTCGGCTGGCTGTTTGAACGACGCAACTGGCTTGCGGGCGATCATTTGACGATGGCCGATCTTGCCGCCGCCGCGCAGATTTCAGTGATTGATTATATGGGCGACATCAACTGGTCAAAACATCCGCGTGCCAAAGATTGGTATATGCGGATTAAATCCCGACCGTCGATGCGCGATATTCTGGCCGATCGGCAGGCAAGTTTCCCGGCATCCCCGCATTATGCCGAGCTGGATTTTGAATGACGGGTTCATCCAATCACGATGAATTCTACCCTGTCGGTGGCCTAAATACCGCCAGTTACGATCTTCGCGCTGATCTTGATCGTAAAATTTTCGAAGACCCCATTCCGTTTTATACCAACATTGCATCGCAGGTTGTCGGGCCGGGTGGGGGTAAGGTTCTGGAGCTTGGCTGTGGAACCGGGCGGATTGCGGCGGCCATTGCCAAACTGGGCATTTCCGTCGAAGGACTTGATCTGTCCGAGGCGATGCTGGCACAGGCGCGTGCTAACTATCCTGAGCTGACATGGCACCATGCGAATATGTGTGACTTTGATCTTGGTCGATCATTTGGGTTGATCATCATCCCGTTTCGCGGCTTGCAGGAAGTCACCGATGCCCATGATCAGCGCCGTGCGCTTGAACGTGCTTTTGCGCACCTCAAACCCGGTGGGGTGATCGCGTTTGATCTGATCGATCCTGATTTACGTTATTGCCTGCCCGAAGGTGACGCGGAGGTGGTTGAGCTTCCGATTTTTCCCATGCCCGATGGCATCGGAAAGGCCGGAAGTCGTTTGCGGATTACCGCGATGGAACGCACCAATGATCCGCTAACCCAGCGGTTCGATGAACATTGGCGGTTTGAGGAAATCGGTGTCGACGGGGAAGTTATTCGGCGTGAAGATGCGTGGCATCATCTGCGCTGGATCCATCGCAGCGAAATGCGGTTGATGCTGGAACTTTGCGGTTTCGTTTCGATATCGGAATTTTCTGATTTCAAAGGCAATCCGCCGCGCTATGCCACCAATCAGGTCTGGATGGCAAAACGGCCGGACTGATTGGCCCGGCCGCATTAATTCATGTGCGTGTTATGCGATTAGTTGCCGGCGAACTTTGCGGCCTGCGCATGGGTTTCTTTGCGCTCATCGGCGGTCAAGGGTACCAGACCGTTGTCTGCTAGAAGACCTTCGTCGCCAATCACCGCGTCAGACACATAGGTCGAGACAAAATCACCAAGCGATTGAACAAGCTGCTGATGATCGTCCTTGATGTAGAGATACAGCGGACGTGACCCGGAATAGCTGCCATCAAGGATGGTGTCATAATCAGGTTCGATACCGTCAATCGGGATGCCCCGCAGCCTGTCGCGGTTGCGATCAAGATTGTTAAAGCCCATCACGCCATAGGATGTCGGGTCTTTTTCCAGCTTGCTGATGACAAGGCGGTCATTCTCACCGGCTTGAATATAGGCACCGTCTTCGCGCAGGGTCCGGCACAGAAGACGGAAGCTGTCGGGGTCGGATGCCTCAAGGCTGGCGATATCGGAAAAGGTTGCACAGCCCTTATCAAGCAACAGCTGGCCCATCAGGTCACGGGTGCCAGAGGTGGGTGGCGGGCCGTAAACGCGGATTTTCAGATCCGGTAAGGATGGGTCGATGTCCGACCATTTTTCGTTTGGGTTCGGGACACTTGCCCCCTTAACCGGAATGGTCCGGGCAAGGGCTAAGAAAAGCTGACGGGCGCTTAGCGCCATGGCCGGTGCATCGTGCGACCCCAAAAGAACAATGCCGTCATAGCCGATTTTAATCTCGCTGATGTTGTTGATGGAATTGGCCGCACAAATCGCGGTTTCCGATCCGGTAATCTGGCGCGATGAATCGACGATGTCGGGATATTGTTCGCCGATGCCGCCACAAAACAGTTTGAACCCGCCACCAGAACCGGTGCTTTCGACGACAGGTGCCGGGGCATTGGTGGTTTTGGCAAAATATTCGGCGACCTTGGTGGTCAGCGGAAAGATGGTCGAGGATCCGACAATCCTGATCTGGTCACGTGCCTGTGCCAAAGACGTGGCAGAAACAAGTGCCATGGACGCGGCAATGGCAGTTAAGGCAAGCGTGCGACGCATTTGGGCCCCCAAAGGTATCCGGTGTTATCCGGTTATGGTCGACGGTCTGTCACGCCGACCACATATAAAGCAAACAGGTCGCAGCGAACCTATTCTGATTCGGTGCGAACATCCATCTTCTCTATATTCGCTTTTGCCGCATCAGCGACAGGGGTTCCGTTTGAATTTTCTATGACATTTAACCAATCGCGGCGCGCCAGATCGTTTTCGCCCTGAATGCGATGCAGGTTTCCACGTTCAAAAAGGGCCTGAACATTGCCGGGTTCCTGGGCAAGGACATTTTCGATATCGGTCATCGCCAGATCATAGCTTTTAAGCATTCGCCATGCCGTCGCACGGTAAATCAGCGCATCTGTCTGATCGGGTTCAAGATCAAGCGCCTTGTTGAGATCGTCAATCGATTCCCAATATTCCCCGGCCATGCCAAGCACCATTGCCCGGTCGATCCAAAGTTGCGGATCGTTTTTAACAATCTCAAGGGCGCGGGTTTGATCGCGCCAGGCAAATTCAAGATTGTTGGCCAACATCCATGCCTGTCCGGCTTGCGCAAGCATACCGGCCACAACGCCTCTGTCGGCAGTGCTGTCCTGGGCAAGCGCATCAAGCCTGGTTGCGGCTTCTTCGAATTTGCCAAGCGACATCAGCGATACGGCCACGCAATGACGGGCGGGTTCGCCGCCGCCCATGTCGCGCCATGCAATCGCACTTTCAAAACCGTCTTCAGGTTTGAGCTGGGCCAGTTTCAGGCAGTCTTTATATTGCTGGGCTTCTTCATTGGTCATGCCGCCATTGCTTTCGGTCTGGGCAATGGCGTCAGGCGCAAAGACAATTGCGATCATACCCGCAATCAAAAGCGGAGATGCCTGTCTTAAAAATGTGCGAGCCGGGCGTCGTACCATGGTGAAAGAAGCTCCCTGTCTGGCGAAATCGGCAGCATGCAGCATAGGGGAAAATGCCCCTAAGCGACCATGCCTGAATGTATGACGGCCCAAAAAACAGCATGAAAACGGCAAGATAATGATTGTCTTATTCATTGCGATTTTCCGGCCTGCGGCAAAAGGTGCCGGAAAGGTTTTGTCTGGACCGTGCGGGACCGTTACTGTGCGGACCATCCATTGGGTTCAGACCCGCATATGAATGCCAACGCGCAGAGGCCCTTATGACCAATAAGCTGTTTTGTTTCGGGATGGGATTTTCCGCCCGCCTTGTCGCAGATGCCCTGCATGAGGATGGATGGAAGATTGCCGGAACGACGCGGAGCCCCGATAAAGCAGCACAGCTTCGATCACACGGGATTGAACCGTTTATCTTTGCCGATGATCAGCCGATTGAAGATATCCGTGCGGCCCTAAAAGGGGTGACCCATGTTCTTGTCTCTGCGCCGCCCGGCGGGATGGGAGATCCGGTCATTCATCATCATGGTAGCGATCTGGCGATCCTGCCTCACGGCACATGGGTTGGCTATCTGTCGACCACCGGAGTGTATGGCGATCGCAATGGCGGCGAAGTCACCGAAGACGATGAATTATTGCCAAGTGGCAAGCGCGGGCGCAGGCGGGTTGCGGCGGAAAAGGCATGGTTTGATCTTGGCCGTCGTCATGGCTTGTGCGTGCAAAGTTTCCGTCTTGCCGGGATTTATGGCCCGGGACGCAACGCACTTGAAACCGTGAAATCGGGGCGGGCGCGCCGGATTGTCAAACCCGGTCAGGTGTTTTCGCGCATTCATGTCCATGACATTGCCCAGACCGTCCTGGCATCGATCAAGCAGCCCAATTGCGGAGCGGCCTATAATGTGTGCGATGATGACGCGGCCCCGCCGCAGGACGTGATTGCGCATGCCTGTGGATTGTTGGGCGTTGATCCCCCGGCTGAACAAGATTTTGCCAGCGCAACGCTGAGCCCGATGGCGGCAAGCTTTTATGAAGATAACAAACGCGTCGTAAATACCCGGATCAAGCAGGAGTTGGGGGTGAAGCTGCGCTACCCCGACTATCAGGCCGGTCTTTTGGCGCTTTATGATCAATTAATGGCAAAAAACACCGCCAACGGTGATGCTGATTAACAAAAGCGCATTGTTGACGCGGGTTTCGCGTCGTATATAACCCAAGAGCCTGCGGACACTCATATTGTCACATGTGTGGGCAATATGAGTGTCCGCAGGACACCATTTTGATCAGACCGGCCGCCGCACCCGGTCTTGAAGGCACCTAACGCCGGTGTGTCTTTCTTGGAAATTCGCCGCGGACAATGACACCGGCAAGGAGAGAGCAAGCATGGATCGTCGTATCGTAACCGTTTTTGGCGGGACCGGATTTGTCGGACGTCATATCGTCAAGCGTCTGCTTGAGCGTGAGTTTATCGTTCGTGTTCCGACGCGCAGCTTTGAACGTGTGAAAAAACTCAAACCGATGGGCTATCTGGGTCAGGTGGTTCCGGTCTATTGCGATGTGCGCAATGAAGACTCGATCAAAGAGGCAATCGACGGTTCCGAAGCTGTGATCAACCTTCTGGGTGTTTTGTATGAACGTGGGAAAAACAATTTCCTGAATGTTCACGTCAAAGCCGCCAAACGCATTGCCGAAGAATCCAAGGCATGTGGTGTTAAAACGCTTTTGCATATGTCGGCTTTGGGGGTGGATAAAAACACCAGTGCCAATTACGCGACATCCAAACTGGCCGGAGAAAAGGCAGTGCGCGATGCCTTTGCCGATGCGGTGATTTTCCGCCCGTCGGTGATCTTTGGCCACGACGACAATTTCCTGAACAAATTTGCGGGGCTTGCGCGGTTCTCTCCGGTGTTGCCGGTGATTGGGGCGCCGGGCCTGCCGAAAGTTGATCTGGGCGAAGGCAAGATCGACATGCTTGGCGATGGGGGGCCGAAATTCCAACCGGTTTATGTCGGTGACGTTGCCGATGCCTTCATGACCGCACTGGTCGAAGGCAAGTCAGCAGGCAAAACCTATGAACTGGGTGGACCGGAAGTCTATTCATTCATGGGGCTTTTGCGCGACATGCTGCACATCACCCGTCAGCGCGCCATTCTGATGCCGGTCCCGTTCTGGTTGGCATCAATCAAGGCGTTCTTCCTGCAGTTGTTGCCAGTACCGCCATTGACACTTGATCAGGTGCGGTTGCTTAAAACCGACAATGTCGTGTCCGAAGGATCAGATGGTTTTGCCGAACTTGGCATTACGCCCAACAGCGTTGAGGCCATTGCGCCGACCTATTTAAAACGTTTCTACCCGCCGCGTAAATCGGGCGAGTTCCGTCGTTTCGTTTAACCGCGGGCATCGAACTTTCCATCCATTGGATGGCGCAAGCCGGTCGGAACGTTGTTCCGGCCGGTTTTTGTTTGGGAGAACGGGATAACCGGCTTTTGGCTTACCGGTCGCCAAGACCAAGTGCACGTCCGCGCGCATTTTCAAGATGCTGGCGCAGACTGGTGGCGGCCTGTTCCGGGTCGCGGGTTTCAAAGGCGGCAATGATCGCCAGATGGTCGGTCATCACATCTTGCAAAAGGTTTTCGGTCAGACGGAATCTTTCCTGTCGGATCAGGCGGATCTTGACGGAATTGACCTTGTAAATCTTTGAAATGATTTCGTTATCAAGCGCATCGATTATCTGGTCATGCAGGGACCAATCGACATTTTGGGCATGTTCAAGAAGCTCGGTGGTAATGCCGTTTTCCGCTGCTCTCAGGACGTCTTCGTGTTCTTTACGCAAGGTCGCCAGCGTTTCGTCACTGGCCTGTGCGGTGAACATCCGTGCGGCTTCAAGCTCAAGAAAAATGCGCAGCTGAAACGCGTTGCGGACAAGATCAAGATCGATATGGGCGACCTGCATCCCGCGTTGGGGCACGGTGGTGATCAGACCATCGGTCTCAAGCCGGGGGATCAGTTCGCGAATGGCGCCAAGCGGCATGCCGGTAATCTCGACCAACTCACGCTGGGAGATAAACTGGCCCGGTCGAATGTTGCGGGCCAACAGATGTTCAGTGAAGCTGTCATAGGCTTCGCTGCGTCTGCTTTGTCTTAGTGGCTGCCGTTTGGCGTCATTCATCAATCGTTCCCGGATTCGAACAGGCGATTATAGGTGTTTGTTATCGACTCATACTGCCCCTGATCGAGTTCGACAAGCGGCGCGCGTACGCGTCGCCATGCGGGCGTATCTGTGACATGCGCAACAAGGGCCTTGATCACCGGAGTCACCGGATATTCCAGCAGCGCATTGACAAGCGGGGTCAGGTTTTTATCAGGTTCCTTGCCATCGAGAAGCGGGATAAGAAGGCCCGGTGCAATATTGGCAACACCACAGATGGCACCCGATGCGCCGCGTTTGATCGCGGCCCCAAGCATGCGCTCATCGCCAATCAGGATATGACGATCAGAAAACCGGTCGAGCAGGGTCATCGCATTGTCCCAGTCACCAGATGAGTCCTTAACCCCGGCAATCATCGATGGATGGGCTTTGATAATGGCACCCACCATGTCCGGGGTGATCGGGGCGGCTGTCATTTGTGGGATATGATACAGAATGACGTTCAATCCAGTGTCGCTGATTGCGGTCAAAAACTGATCAAACCAGGCGACCAGCCCTGCGTTACTGACCCCTTTGAAATAATAGGGTGGGGCAACCAGTATGTATTTGCAGCCCAGCGACGATACCTGACGTGCGGCCTCAATGGCATCGGGCAAGGCCGATTGCAGAATGCCAAAAACGATCTTGGCCGGATCAATTGATGCGGCGGTCAGTGCCTTGTACGCCGGAATTGTTTCACTCAATGACAGTGACGGACCTTCGCCGGTGGTGCCGCCAAGCGTTACCGATGCGCATCCCTGATCAAGAACAGATTTCGCATGCGCGCACAGCAGTGCGGTATCGACCGCCCCGGTTTGGGTGAACGGGGTGGTGATGGCGGCGGAGATGCCGAATTTTTCGGTTCTGGGGGCGGTCATGGAGCGTTCCTGTCTGGCGCCAAAGGAGACGGCGTTTTGGCTGTTGTGATGTAATCAGTTGTCTAACACTAACATGTTAGTTATACAATAGGTATCGTGTTAGTGCAGATGTTGTTGATTCTCGTCTGCCAACCGATCAAGAATAAGAACGATAACGTAGAAAATCAGATATTTACCCGTCAGGGAGGAAACAAATGACCAAGTTACTGACAGGGCGCAGCCTTGTGAAAATTGCCTCAGCCGCGTTGTGCACGCTGGCTCTTAGTGCGACATCATCCTTTGCCGCCGACCCGGTGAAGGTGCGTATTTCGACCCCGGCGGTTGAGTCGGACTGGCACGCCAAGATGCTGACCGTGTTTAAGGATGAGCTGGAAAAAACCGCACCGGGCGAGTTCGATGTTGAAATCCATTTGAATGCCAGCCTGTTCAAACAGGGGACCGAGCCCGCCGCCATGCAGCGTGGCAACCTTGATATGGCGATGATTTCCGCACAGGACATCGCCAAACAGATCCCCGCATGGTCGGTCTTTACCGCGGGTTACCTGATCCGCGATCCGGACCATCAGAAAAAGGTGTTCAACAGCGAAGTCGGCCAGAAGTTCTATAAAATGGTTGCCGATGACATGAACATCGAAATTCTTGATGTCGGTTATCTCGGCACCCGTGAGCTTAATCTTGCTTCGGACAAGAAAATCACCACGCCTGATGACCTTGATGGCGTGAAATTGCGCATGCCCGGTTCTGATGCGTGGCTGTTCCTTGGCAATGCACTGGGCGCAGATGCGACCCCGCTTGCCTTTGGCGAAGTTTATACCGGCCTTCAGACCGGGACCATTGATGGTCAGGACAATCCGCTGCCGACGGTTAAGGCGGTGAAGTTCTATGAAGTCACCAAACAGATTGTTCTGACTGACCATTTGGTCGATGCGATTTTCCTGTCGATGGCCAAGGACACCTATGACGATTTGAGTGCAGAACAGCAGGAAAAGGTTCAGGACGCCGCGGCTGTTGCCACCGCCTATAACAATGAAAAGCGGATTGCCGACGAAAAATCGCTGGTCGACTTCTTTAAGGGTGAAGGCCTGAAGGTGTATGCACCCGACGTTCCGGCATTCCGTAAAAAAGTGCAGGACGCCTATCTTGAGAGCGAATTCGCCCAAGACTGGCCGGACGGCATTGTTGATCAGATCAACGCGGTAAAGTGATCGACACGTGCCCGATCTGAGCAAACATTTTAGAAAAGGTGCCGAACTTGTCGCGGTGACATTGTTCATCGCGATGTTCGGGACCTTTCTTTTGCAGATTTTTGCGCGGTATGTCCTGAACAACCCGCTGGGCTGGACCGTAGAGGTGTGCATTATCCTCTATATCTGGCTGGTGTTCTGGACGTCTGCCTTCTTGTTGCGTGAACATGACCATGTGTCGTTTAACATGCTGTTTTTGATGGCGCCGACCCGTGGTCGGCGGGTGATGGCGATCCTTGGTCTGGGATGTATCACGGTTGCCTTCATTGCCGGGTTCCCGGTGATTGTCGATTACGTGATGTTCATGCGGATTGAAAAAGCCCCGGTGACGCGCATTTCCCTTGATTATGTTTATGCGATTTTCCCGGTCTTTATGGCGGCACTCATCATTCGCGGTGTGATGTCGCTGTGGCGTTTGATGCGGGCTGACAGTTGTGATCGCGAACTTGCCGCCATTGCCGGTGACGTGCCTGATATCAAGGAGCCAACGGCATGAGCATGGCCTTTCTCATCAGCCTTGGTGCCTTTCTTTTGCTTGGCGCAATTGGCATGCCCATCGCAATCGCGGCCTTTGCCGGATCGATTGCCTATATGTTTATGTCGGGGCAGGACGTTGGTCTTGTCGCCGAACAGGCGTTGAACGGCCTGTTTAACAGTTACGTTCTTCTTGCCGTGCCACTGTTTATTCTGGCGGCCAATTTCATGAATGCCGGGACGATCAGTGATCGTTTACTGACATTCTGCATTGCGATTGTCGGGCGGTTTCGTGGTGGGCTTGCGCATGTCAATGTCTTGGCCAGTGTGATCTTTTCGGGCATGTCCGGGTCGGCGATTGCCGATGCGGCGGGCATTGGGCGTGTCATTATTGAGTTGATGACACGTGATAACCGTTATCCTGGCGGCTATGCTGCGGCATTGACGGCTGCCTCAAGTGTCATTGGTCCGATTATCCCGCCGTCGATCCCGATGATCCTTTATGCGCTGATATCGGGAACTTCAATCGGGTATCTCTTTTTGGCCGGAATTGTGCCGGGGCTGTTCATGGCGCTGGTTCTGATGGTGCTGAATGTGATTGTCGCGCGCAAACGTGATTTCAAACGCGATGAAGTCGTGCCTTTGCGCAAAATACCGCGACTGACAATGCGGGCCTTTCCGGCACTGATGTTGCCGGTCATTTTGCTGTATGGGATTTATGGTGGTGTCACCACCCCGACCGAGGCGGCGGCGATTGCGGCCATCTATGCGCTTGTTCTGGCGGGATTGTTTTACCGTTCGGTCAGCTGGAAAGATTTCTATGCATTGGTGCTGGACGGGGCAAAATCGACATCCGTTGTCGGGCTGATCATTGCGTCGGCACTGGTGCTAAATTACCTGGTGGCGAGCGAAAATATCCCCGCCCTTGTTGCCGACAGCCTGTCTGCGACGCAGATGTCGCCACTGATGTTCCTGTTGATGATCAATCTGATCATTCTGGTGTTGGGGTGCTTGTTTGATGCCACGACATTGCTGTTGATTGTTGTGCCGCTATTTTTGCCAACGGCAAGCATGCTGGGCATTGATCTGGTGCATTTCGGGGTGGTGATCACCATCAACATTATGATCGGATTGATCACGCCGCCGTATGGCATCTTGCTGTTCGTTTTGAACGGGGTGACGGGCATTCCGCTGCGCGACATTATCCGCGAAATCTGGCCGTTCGTCTTTGCGTTGCTGTGTGCGCTGATCGTGCTTGTTCTCATACCCGACATGGTGCTGTGGCTGCCGCGCATGTTTGGCTATGTCGGGTAAGGATTACTGTCAAAGATGGCCTGATAAACCAAAACCCCGCCGGAAAACTCGGCGGGGTTTTGGTTTTTACAGGCTGTGGCCAAAGTCAAAAGGTCAGAATTGCTCAAGAAAGTTTCGCACATTTTGAACAACCGTTTTGGTATCTGGCGCTTGCAGGACGGGCTCCCCGCCGGGACGTGCGATCATGATAACGGGAATTTTCAGGTCACGTGCGGCTTCTATTTTCGCAAATGTTGCTTTGCCACCGCTGTTCTTACAGACAATGACATCAATCTCGTTGCGTTCGAGAAGTTCGGTCTCGCCTTCGACGCTAAACGGGCCGCGTGCGAACAGCCATTCACCATAAGCCAGATCAAATGTATCGCGCGGTGCATCAACGGTGCGGACAAGAAGCCATGTTTTTTCCAGACCTTCAAAGGCATGCAGGTTTTTCGCCCCGCTTGCGATCAGTGCACGCGTGCCATGGTCAGGCAAAATACGTGCGGCCTCCTCAATCGAATTAACAATGATCCAGTTGTCCTGTTCAGTTTTCGCCCAGGCAGGTCGATGAAACTGGATGCAGGGCATCACAACGGCGTGGCAGGCCTTGGCAATGTTGGCTGATATTGCGGTTGCATAGGGGTGGGTCGCATCAATGGCCAGATCGATTTTTTCGGTCTTGAAATGCGCGATGATGCCTTCGGGCCCACCAAACCCCCCAATCCGCACGGGAACACCGTCGGGTATGCTCGGTGCACTGGTCCGCCCGGCAAGCGAAAGCTGCAACCGGATATCCTGACCAAATTCGTGTTGCAGGCTGCGTATAATTCGGTTTGCATCCCCGGTTCCGCCGAAAATAAGGATATGCATCGGGCGTTTGGCGGATCGGTGACGCGGCATAAGAAATGACCTTTTTGGTTTTGGCCCGAAATCGGGCTTTGCGGGGTCTGTCGGAATAGACAGACCGAACGTATTTTATTTTTTCACAGACGGTCGGAATGTGTCGAAATCACCAGGACTATGGCGGGCGATGATTTTACCATCGCGATCGGTGATGACAATTTCGACCACAGTTGCGCCATCAAGCGTCGCGCGTGCGGACTCGCATGCTTGGCGCGCAATCGTGTCTGCAATATCAACGTTTGCTGCCTGACATTGTTCCAACACCTGTTTGGCGGTATTCGCCGTTCGGGTGGCGTCCTGCAACATCGCGTCACCGCCGCAGTGCTTTACGGTCTGTGCCAATCGGTCGAAATCAACCTGTGATCGACTGCTGTGCAAATCGAGATGCCCCTGGGCCAGCTTGACCAGTTTGGCAAAGCCGCCAGCAATACTGATATGCTCGACCGGATTTTTGCGCAGGTATTTCAGCATACCACCAACGAAATCACCCATATCAAGGATCGCCTCGTCTGGCAGGTCGTAAAAGGTGCGAATGGCGGCTTCCGACGTTTTGCCGGTCGCTCCGGCAACATGGGTGCGGCCCGTGGCACGCGCGACATCGATGCCGCGATGGATCGAATGGATCCATGCCGAGCAGCTAAACGGAATGACGATCCCGGTTGTGCCAAGTACCGACAATCCCCCGACAATACCAAGGCGCGGGTTCCACGTTTTGGTGGCGATTTCCTGCCCGCCCGGAATGGAAATTTCGATTTCGACATCGGGGCTTACGTTAAACTGTTCGGCCAGATCGGTAATTTGGGCGATCATCATTTCGCGCGGTTTTGGATTGATTGCCGGTTCGCCCACGGGTAACGGAAGGCCCGGTTTGGTAATGCGCCCAACCCCGTCACCGGCGTGAAACGTAATGCCGTTGCCCGGTTTGCCGTGGCGCAGGGTTGCGATGATTTCCGCCCCATGGGTTACATCGGGATCATCACCGGCATCCTTGATCACACTGGCCCGTGCCCAGCCATCGCCGGTTTCGGCCTTCACCAAGGCAAAGGACGGGGTTTCCCCACGCGGCAATGTGATGGTGACCGGATTTGGAAACTGACCAGACAACATGGCCTGCCACGCAGCACGGGTGGCGGCGGTGGCACAGGCCCCCGTTGTCCATCCTTTGCGCAGCGGTCCATCAGGTTTTCTGGCCATCAGTCGGATTTTTTCCTGTTAATCACGTCACCGTACCCTTTATTGATGGCACGGGCAGCAGATGCTGCGAACAGAATTTTTCTATTAAACATAATTTTTTGTGTTGTATTTAGAATAATACGAATTTCTGACGGAAATATGTTGGACCTATCGTCTGATTATTGTTTAACATATCTTCTTGATGCGGTCCTGCACAGATGGGGCTGATTGGCTCGAACAAAAGTAATGCGTAATGACTAAACTTGGTCTTGATTTTCCGGTCTTTGAACCGGGTTGGGTTTGGCTGGTTGGGGCGGGTCCGGGTGATCCGGGCTTACTGACGCTTCATGCTGTCAATGCCATGCAACAGGCCGATGTGGTTGTCTATGACGCATTGGTCGATGAGCGGATTCTGAACCTTTTGCGACCTGACGCGCAGCGTGTTTACGCCGGTAAGCGCGGCGGTCGTCCGTCGTCCAAGCAAACCGACATTTCACTGCAACTTGTTGACTATGCCAAAAAAGGTTTGCGTGTCTTGCGCCTTAAGGGCGGTGATCCGTTTGTTTTTGGGCGTGGCGGCGAAGAAGGCATGACCCTTGTCGATCATAATGTGCCGTTCCGGGTTGTGCCGGGCATTACCGCCGGGATTGCCGGTGCGGCCTATGCCGGGATTCCGACCACACACCGCGATTGCAATTCATCGGTGACCTTTGTCACCGGTCATGGGTCAAGCGGCGATGTGCCAGATAACATCAATTGGGCCGCGCTGGCGCAAGGATCGCCGGTGTTGGTGATGTATATGGCGATGAAACACCTGCGCCGGATTTCAGCCGAGCTGATGGCCAATGGCCGTTCTGGCGATGAACCACTTGCGGTGATCAATCAGGCCACCACACCTGCACAGGGTATTTTGATTACCACCCTTGCCAAGGCCGCTGACGATGTTGAACGGGTGGGGGTTGAACCGCCTGCGGTTTGTATCCTTGGTAAAGTGGTTGGCCTGCGTGATCGCCTGAACTGGTTGTCCCCGCAAGATGACGTCAAAGAGGTCCGGACTGTGCCGTTCGAGCAGATTCTTGAGTTAATCTCGACCCCGGCGGATCCGCAAAAAGACTAGGTCCTGAGCCTAATGTAGTCAGCCTGCGTCGATTCCCTGTCGCGAATTGATCTATATCCTTGTTGGCTGTATCGCTGATTGTCACAATCATATCCACCGAATGAACCGGGATGGATCATGGACGAACAGCAAATACTGATCCGCATCCTTGAAAGCGGCTGGGCACAATGTGCGCAAATCCTGCAAGATGAAGGCGGGGTGCTTTTGACGGCCTTGATTGCCGGTCTGGTTGGCAGTGTGACCCATTGTGTCGGCATGTGCGGGCCGTTCGTCATCAGCCAGGTCACCAGTCGCATGGAGCAACTCCCCCTCGAAAAAATGAGCGAGTTTCGCCGCCTGACCGGGGCGGCTTTGGTGCCCTATCAGCTCGGGCGCATCACCACCTATGCCGTTCTGGGCGGTTTGGCGGGCTTTTTTGCCGATAGTGTGTCGGTTCTGGTGCAGGTTTGGTGGATTGGTCCGGTCTTGTTGGTACTGGCCGGTGTGTTCTTCTTGGTGTTCGGGATCATGGGGCTGGTGCCACATCTGGGCGGGTTGTTGCCCCAAACATCTGGCAAGACTGGCGGGGACTGGTGGAACCATTTGATCGGGAGGCACATTCGTCCCCTTTTTGCCGCACCATTTGGGCTGCGGGGGTATCTTTTGGGATTGATGCTGGGGTTTATCCCCTGCGGACTGGTGTATGGTGCGCTTGTGCTGGCCGCGGCGTCGGGCGGCGTGGCAAGTGGTGCCATGGTGATGGCGGTATTTGGTTTTGGCACGGTGCCGATGCTGTTTGTTACCGGGTTTGTTGGCCAATATGCCGCCGGGCGGTTTCGCGCATTGATGGTGCCTGTTGGACGCGGATTGATGATTGTTAATGCACTCATCCTGTTTGTTCTGGCATCACAATCCTTTGGCTAGGCAGATTTCGAACAACAAATCCCTGAAAACCTGAAGATGTCTGGCCAAGTGTGAGCTGTCGCACAGCTGTGATGCTTGCATGATTACAAAGGGCATTTATAGTGCCCGCACAGTTTTGAATGCTTCTCGTGGCCGCGCACGGGCCACAGAAAAATGCACGGAAAGAGGTAAGGCGCATGAGCAAAAAGACGCTTCTGGCTATTCTGGCGATTGCGCTGGTACTCGGCATTGGTCTGACCTATCGCCTGATGATGATGGGTTCAGAAACGCAGTCATCAGGTGCGGCTGCCATCGGTGGGCCGTTTGAACTGGTCAATCAGAACGGTGATACGGTCACCCAGCAGGATTACGCTGGAAAATACATGCTGATTTATTTCGGCTATACGTTCTGCCCTGATGTTTGCCCGACCGAATTACAGGTCATGGGCACGGCACTGGACATGATGCCAGAAGAGACTGCCGCCGATGTGACCCCGATCTTTATTTCGATTGATCCGGAACGCGATACGATTGGCGCACTTGGGGCCTATGTCCCGCATTTCCATGATCGTATGGTGGGCCTGACCGGCACAGTTGCCCAAACGTCCGAGGCGGCAAAGGCTTATCGCATCTATTACGCCAAATCGATCCCGGAAGGCGAACCGGAAGATACCGATTCTTATCTGATGGATCATTCGTCCTTTGTCTATTTGATGGGCCGCGATGGTGAATTTATTCGCCACTTTAACTACGGTACCGCGCCCGAAGATATGGCCAAGGGCATCACCGAAGCCGTCAAAAGCAACGGGTAAGCCAGATCAGACGGGGTGGTGTGGGGTTTGCGCGATGAAGGCCGGAGTACTGTTAAATGCATGACAAAACATCCGGCGTTGTGATTGCCGCCCCGTCGTCAAACAGTGGCAAGACCGTGATTACGCTGGCAGTGCTGCGTGCGCTCAAACGTCAGGGGATTGCGGTTGCGGCGGCCAAAACCGGACCTGATTACATTGATCCGGCCTTTCAGGCGGCGGCCTGCGGGACAAGTTGCATCAACCTTGACCCTTGGGCGATGGACCGCGATCAGCTCAACTCCCTTGTTATCCGTCACCTTACCGCACAGCATGACAAAAATGCGTTTGTGGTGTGCGAAGGGGTGATGGGGCTGTTTGACGGGGCCGCCAATGGTACCGGATCAACGGCCGATCTGGCCGCAATGATGAATTGGCCGGTTGTTTTGGTGGTGGATGTGAAGGGGCAATCGGCATCTGCCGCAGCCCTGATTTCCGGGTTTGCCACGTTTCGCGATGATACCCGCATTGCCGGTGTAATCCTCAACCGGGTTGGCAGCGACCGCCACAAACAGATGATTGTCGATGCCTGTGCCAAATACCTGCCCGATATTCCGATTATTGGTGCCGTGCGCCGCAGCCCAGATCTGACATTGCCGGAACGTCATCTTGGTCTTGTGCAGGCCGGTGAACACGATGAACTCGACGGGTTTCTCGACCGGGCAGCGGATATCATCGCCGCCGACGTTGATCTGGCAGCCTTTCGACGATTGGTAACACCGTCAGTTCTTGCAAAACCCTGTATTCCGGGTGTTGACGGTACATTCGCGGACGTTCCGCCCTTGGGGCACCGTATCGCGATTGCGTGCGATATGGCGTTTGCCTTTTCCTATGCTCATCTTCTGGATGGCTGGAAGCTGGCCGGGGCGGAGTTATCGTTCTTTTCCCCGCTAAATGATGAAGCCCCGGACCCGTCAGCCGACGCGATTTATCTTCCCGGCGGATATCCTGAACTTTTTGCAGGCGAACTGGCCCAGGCAACGCATTTCAAATCGGCAATGCGCAAGGCCGCCGAGGACGGTGTTACAGTTTACGGCGAATGCGGTGGCTATATGGTACTGGGTGATCGGCTGATTGACGCTGATGGCTACAGTCACGAGATGCTGGGACTTCTGGCGGTTGAAACCAGTTTTGCCGACCGAAAGCTGCATCTGGGCTACCGCGAGGCGGTTCTGACACAACCGACACCGTTTGGCCCAGCCGGGACAGTTTTGCGTGGGCATGAATTTCATTATGCCAGCACGCTTTTGGAAGATGGCACGCCGTTCTGCCAGATGAGCAACGCAATGGGTAATGTCCTTGGGCCGGCTGGTTTGGTCCGGGGCACTGTGTTTGGTTCCTTCTTTCATGTGATTTCCGCACGCGTGCAAGGGGCTTAGGGGCAGGACCTCGTTTTGCATTTGGGCATTTTCCCTTATTGTCGATCCTGTCGGATGTGATAAGCAGCGGCCTTGATGGACGCGAAGGGTTTCCAATATATTGGATGGCATCTTTGCCGATGCGAGAGAGACAATGACCGATAAAGATATGGCAGCACGATCCGACAAACCGTTTTGGGAAGTTAAGACACTTGCCGAGATGACCCAGCAAGAATGGGAATCGGTGTGTGATGGGTGTGGTAAATGCTGCCTGCATAAGCTTCAGGACGAGTATGATGATGCTGTCTACTATACGTCGGTCGCCTGTCGCCTGCTTGATTGTGAGACTTGCCAGTGCAAGGATTACCCCAACCGGACGCAACATGTTCCTGATTGCGTGCAGCTTTCAAAGGAAAATGTCGACACACTGGGGTGGATGCCGTCAACTTGTGCGTATCGGTTGCTGTCCGAGGGCAAAGGCCTTCCTGATTGGCATCCGTTGGTGACGGGCGATCCGAAGTCACCGATCAACGCAGGCATGTCTGTACAGGGCATGTGCATCCCCGAAGAAGAAGCTCATCCTGATCTGACCCGCTATATCGTGAAATGGCCGGCGTAAGGTTCCAGTTTCTAGTGTTTCTCCGCGACTGACAAAGCATCATCAAGATGTCTGGAGCGCGATCATCACAGTCCTGTTTTGTTGAGCGACTCCCGCATATTGCGATCGGTTCAGCACGATAAAACCGTTCGCGACATCTGTGTTTTCTGTCATTTCCACAATGGTCAAACATCATATTCTGCAAGTGGTGGGTCTTTGCCATGTATTGCAGGATTCTGATTAAGCATCTGGATGTGTTCTGAAAACATCAACCGATGCGAAAACAATCCGATGATTAAGGCCAAATTTCACCACTTGGTAGATCAGTCCTGCGCAATTGCCAGTTGAACTATTCAAAGGTATATGTTTAATTTTCTGATCAATTGCTCTGGGAGTGGGCGATTGATAAAATTTGATCCGAATTATTTCTTTCGTCGTACGATGTCATGAAGAGAAAATAACGGTGCGGTGTAAGGCCCTAAATTGGGAAATTTTCTTACATTACATGTGTCGGTAAATTTTGACAGGTCATTGAATTAAATTGCAAATTTTTGCGCCGGTAACGTTGGTAGCACAAAAAATGCTTTGAGGTTTGGACAAGACGATGTGTCGCCGAGCGCAAAATTTCTCCCGCAGATAGGCCATGGTTATGTTGCCTGAGTCTGAGTTCGTGGAATTGATTCCGCGAATTTTTTGGTTCCGGCAATGAATCTTGGTGGTGATGATTTTACCGCATCCCTCAAAAGGATAGGTAAGTATATAGGTGCGCATGATCGCGCAATTTCGAAAGGTTTTAAGAGTGGTACTTGGTTTTTTAAACAGCGGTAAACGTGCGCAGGCAGAAGAACAGGTTGCTGCAGCACTGAGCCGGTCGATGGCGCGTATTGAATTTGACATGAATGGTCAAATTCTGACTGCGAACGATAATTTCCAGAAAGTTATGGGATATGGACTTGATGAAATTGTTGGTAAGCATCATTCGATGTTTGTGCCCGAAGAAATCACCAATACGGCTGAGTACAAGTCGTTCTGGAAGAAGCTCGGCAGCGGTGAATTTTTAAGCGGTGCCTTCCCGCGCAAGCGCAAAAATGGTCAGTTGCTGTGGCTGGAATCGACATACAATCCGGTGTTTGACGGCAAGGGTAAGTTGATCAAGGTCGTCAAGTTTGCCAGCGACATTACCGAACGTCGTAATGAACGTGCGCTTCTGCAAAGTGTGTTTGAGGCGATTAGTTCGTCGCAGGCGGTGATTGAGTTCGATCTGGACGGCAATATCCTGAATGCTAACGAAAACTTTCTGTCGGTGATGGGCTACAGCCTTGATGAGATCAAAGGCAAGCATCACAGCATGTTTGTGCCCAAGGAATTTCGGAACACATCGGAATACCGGTCATTCTGGCAAAGCCTTAATCAAGGCAAGTTTCAGGCGGGTCAGTTTAACCGTGTGGGCAAGGGCGGTAAGGAAATCTGGATCGAGGCAACGTATAACCCGGTGCTGGATGCGGTCGGAAATCCAATTAAGGTGATCAAATTTGCCACCGATGTTACCGAACAGACCAAATTGCTTTTGAACCTTAAGCAAATGATCGACGGAAACTTTGCCGAGATTGACAGTAACATCAACGACCTTAATCAGCGCACTGTTCAAAGCGTTGATGTCTCGAACAATACCATGGACATCACCCAGGCGGTGGCGGCGAGTGCGGAGCAACTTGCCGCATCGATTTCGGAAATCTCGCGCAGCATGACGCAGTCGCAAAGTGAAACCGAACGGGCATTTGATCAGACCGAAACCGCAAATGAAATGACCGAGCGCATGTCAAATGTGGTCGATCAAATGGGCAGCATCGTCGAAGTCATCCGCAATATTGCTGGTCAGATTAACCTTCTGGCGCTTAACGCGACGATTGAAAGTGCGCGTGCAGGCGAGGCAGGTAAAGGGTTTGCCGTGGTGGCCAACGAGGTCAAGAACCTTGCCAATCAGGCCGCCCGTGCGACCGAGGACATTTCACAGGAAATTTCCGGTATCCAGTCGATTTCAGCCGAGGTTGCCGGTGCTCTTCGGACCATTCGTAGCTCGGTCGAAACCGTGCGCAACGATGTGACCAATATTTCCTCGGCAGTGGCCGAACAAACGACTGTGACCGATGGGGTCAGTGCGAACATGCGTGATATGGCCAGCACGGTCGAAGACCTGTCACGCAACCTCGAATCCATCCGGTTGACCAGCGATGCCGTGGCATCATCGGTCAATAAAACCCGTGAGGCTGCAGAAGTCCTTGCACGGTGATCGTGTAAGGCATTGCGCCTGAAAATGTGACATTGATCACATTGAGTGGATTTGACCAAATTCGCGAAAAAATAGAATTTAGAACCCTTTAAGCGATTTAGTTGCTTTTGTATCGCGGTTCACACGGAAGCTGAACTCTGAATTCAGTTGAATCAACCATTGGTATATTTTATCCTAGCCTAAGGTATAGTTTTTATGGGTCAGATGATCACCTCGTTAGGGTAGGTGCTTCAAGTCAGAATCCATAATGATGAACAAGTTCGAAGGGTAAATTGTAATGGCTTTTGGTTTGAATAGCCGCGCTATGCGCGGACGTGCTGGATTGCAGCTTCTGGATGCACTTGGTCGTTCAATGGCCATGATTGAGTTTGATCTAGATGGCAAGATCCTTAATGCGAATGAGAACTTTTTAAAAACGATGGGCTATACCCTTCCCGAGATTGTGGGAAAGCATCATTCGATGTTTGTGCCGCAATCGATTGTAAGTGATCCGTCCTACAAGGAGTTCTGGGGCAAACTGCGTGCAGGTGAATTTGCATCAGGTGCTTTTCAGCGGGTGCGCAAGGATCAGGAAAAGGTCTGGTTGGAGTCAACCTATAATCCGGTTTTCGATGATCGTGGAAAATTGACGAAGGTGGTGAAGTTTGCGTCTGATATTACCGCACGTCGAAAGGAAAATGCGGTTAAGGATGGAACCCTGAACGCGATCAACCGTGCTCAGGCAGTGATTGAGTTTGACTTGCAGGGCATTATCCTGACTGCCAACGAGAACTTTCTGTCGGTGATGGGCTATAAGCTTGAAGAAGTTGTTGGCAAACATCACAGTATGTTTGTCGACGGGAACTACAAAAACAGTCATGAATACAAAGAGTTTTGGGAAAATCTGCGCAAAGGCGAATTTCAGGCTGCGCAATTTAAGCGCATCAGTAAAAGCGGAAAAGAAATCTGGATTGAGGCGTCTTATAATCCGATATTTGATCAGGACGGTAACCCGTTCAAGGTTGTCAAATTTGCGACCGATATTTCTGAACAGGTAAACCTTCTGGGTGAGCTCAAGACGATGATTGATACCAATTTTGGTGAGATCGATCAAAATATCGGGCAACTTGATGCTGCAGCAAGCAGTGGCGCATCGTCAGCAGAAGAGACCTCCGCAACTGTGCAAACGGTTGCAGCCAGTGCAGAAGAGCTTGCCGCATCAATTGCGGAAATCTCGCGGAGCATGATGCAATCGCGTGATGAGACCCAGCGTGCGTTTGAGCAAACCCAGAATGCCAACAGTTCAACCCAGCGCATGACAGAAGTTGTTTCCTCGATGGGTAACATTGTCGAAGTTATTCAGGGAATTGCCGGTCAGATTAATCTGTTGGCTTTGAACGCGACGATTGAATCTGCGCGTGCAGGAGAGGCAGGCAAAGGGTTTGCCGTCGTGGCCAATGAGGTCAAGAACCTTGCAAATCAGGCCGCCAAGGCGACGGATCAGATTTCTGCAGAAATCGCCGGTGTTCAGAGCATTTCAAACGAGGTCGTTGAGGTGTTGGAAAAAATCAGCGGTTCAATTGAAATTTCTCGTGACAGTGTCACCAGTATTGCTTCTGCGGTTGAGGAACAAACGGCGGTTACAGATGGCGTGTCGCAGAACATGCAGACAATGGCTGTTGCTGTTGAAACACTCTCGACCAGTATTTCCGATATCACCAGCATGTCGAGTGCCGTCGGGGCTTCGGTCGAACGTACACGCAAAGCTGCGGAAGTTCTTGCGCGGTAAGGTGCACCGTCACAGCAAGATATTGTCATTATTACAGAGCGGTGCCGAGAGGTGCCGCTCTTTGTGTAATTATGTGACAAATTAGCGATATAAGGCTGGCCGATTTCAGAACCACTTGCGTTGTTTGCGAGGAAGTCGCAAAAATAGTGATCATGATCTAATATGCTTTCACCAACGACGTGGGAAATGGACGGTAGGGGCAATGACAAGCGACCATCTGCGCATTGATGTTCTGGGCGTTGGCGAAGCGTTTGATCCGAATTACGCAAACTCATCTGTTGTGGTGACAGCAGACGAATACCGTTTGCTGATTGATTGTGGGGCGACGGTTCCCGGATTGGTGATGGGAAAATATCCTGACCCTGATGCGATAGACGCCATTTATTTCACCCATATGCATCCTGATCATGTTTTTGGTTTAGTGCCGGTGATGTTGAACTGGCGTGATGATGGCCGATCAAAACCATTGCATATTCTGTGCACGCCGCAACTGCGCAGCCATCTGGAAAAGCTGATGGAGTTGGGCTTCACCGGACTGGGATCGGCATGGCCGTTTGAGGTGATTTGGCATGCACTTGCCGATACCACCAGCATCGGTCCGTTTGAATGCCGTTTTGCCCGGTCCGATCACAGTGTTCAGAACCATGCGATTTTGTTGCGCTTTGCCGAGAAGGGGTTTGCCTATTCCGGGGATGGCAATGTAACGGCGGAAACCGCCGCACTGTTTACCCGTGCCGACCTTGTGTTTCAGGAAACCTATTTGACCAAACATGATCCGCAACATTCTGCACACTGTGATCTTGAAACGGTGACGCAACTGGCATCTGATATGCCCGGCGCACGTTTCTGGCTGTATCACATCAAGCGCGACGCCCGCGCGGAGATCTCCAGAATTGTCGGGCACAATGATCAGGTCCGCATTGCCGTACCCGGTGAGGTGATTGAAATTCGATAGGGTCGATCAATTGCACGGTGCGCATACGACAAAAGGCAGCCCGGTGGCTGCCTTTTAACATTTGTTCGTGTTGCTTTAAACTCAAGGCGATTGCGACTGCCCTGGTTTACGCCTTAATCAGTGGACCGCGCGCGGTTCCATATCATGCTGGCGGATTGCTGCATTCGCGACAGCGTGGCTGTCAAAGGATGCGATGTGCGTGCCGTCCGCAGTGAAAACACCAAAAACCATTTCTTCGCTGTCTTCTTCGTTGCTTGGGACTTCGCGGACATAGGCGAAATCATGGATACCAAGCATGGCGAAATCAACATTCGACAACAGGCCGGTGTCTTGCGCCCCGCGTGGGGTACTTTTCGGGCTGAGCTGTGCAGTGCGGTCTGTCATTTGAACCACTCCTTATTAGGCATCGCTGCTTTTGTTGGCGGCTTTGCTGTCTTCTTCATCCACTTTCATGTCGATTGTACGCGATGATACGGCTTTCTTCTTGTTTGACCCAATGGCGATTTCACGCACCACCGGTTCAGGAATAGGCCGGTTCAAATCGACATGAAGCAATCCATTATCCAAATGAGCACCAACGACTTCTATACCTTCTGCCAGCACAAAGGAACGCTGAAACTGTCGTGACGCGATACCGCGGTGGATATAGATACGCTCATTGTCCTCTTCGGTGTGCTTGCCACGAATAATGAGCTGGTTGTCTTCTGTGGTTACAGACAGATCGTCTTCGGCGAATCCGGCAACTGCAACGGTAATGCGCAGCTTGTTTTCGCTGATCTGTTCGATGTTGTAGGGCGGATAGCCTTCTGCCTTGGTTTTCGAAACCTGATCGAGAACGCGTTCAATCTGATCAAAACCCAGCAATAGCGGGCTGTTGAACATGGAAATTCGTGACATTTGCAGCACCTCCTCCGTCAGAGCGAGTGTGAGTAGTGGTCAGACCCCACGCAGAATGCGTTTTTGGGCGCCTGTTTGTTCGACCCGATCCTATCGGCACCGAACGGTACTTTATATTCGAATAAATGTGGTTTTCACCGAAATAGTCAAGTGTTGCCTGTATCAAATGGCTTGGAAACGCTGCATTGCGAAACCCGATATGTCGGTTTGTCAGGTCGCCATTGCGGGCTTCTGGTCCTGTCGCGTCATTGCCCCGGTTAAGTCTGGCATGGCATCAAGGGCATAATAGGCAACAGACTGATCCTTACCGCGCAGTGCGACTTCATGAAGCACGGCATTCTCGGGCAAGGGGATCGGTCCATGATCAAACAGGGTCTTTGAAATCACCAATGGAACGCCATGCCCCTTTGTCTGTGCTTCAAGCCGTGCCGCGGTATTGATGGTGTCGCCAATCGCACTGATGTTTTCGCGGCCAGGTGGACCCATTTCACCCACAATTGCCTTGCCCATATGAATGCCAATCCCGATCCGCAAGGCATGGGGAAGTTCTGATTTAAGATGGTCATTAAGCCCCTCGATCCGGCGCAACATTTCGGCCGCCCCTTCAAAGGCATTCAGGATCATGCGTTCGGTATCGTCGCTTTCATGGCCATAAAGCGCCATCAGTCCGTCACCGGTAAATTGCGCGTAATAGCCGCCTGTGCTGCGCAGTGCCTCGGTCATTTCGGCAAAAAACTGATTGAGGATGAATAATACGTCATAGGGCATTTTCATCTCACCCAGCCGGGTCGAATCGCGCAAATCAATAAACATCGAGACCACTTGACGTTCGCTGCCCGACAGCCCGCCGGGGCGGCGGCCATCGCGGGCCGATGCGTTTGGTGCCATCAAGGGTACAACTGCCAGATCGTTCTGCGGTCTGATTTGACAGGCCAGACGCATGCCGTGGGGTGCCTGAATGCTTTTAAGGGCTGCGGCTTCGATCTGGCCGGGCTGGGCAAGCTGATCAAGACCTGATCCGCAATGCAGGCGGCATGTCGTACAGCGACCATGCCCACCACAGACCGATGCCATCGCAATGCCAGCATCGCGCAGCGCCTCAAGGGCTGTGGCTCCCGGGGGAACGCGGATTGTGCGGCCATTTGGCAAATTCAATATTGGCCCGCGTTTGACCCGGTCAATGGTTTGGCGTACTTGGCGCACGACAAAGGGGGCGACGGCCAGTGCGATGGTCAGGATGATACAGGGGATTAATATCTTCTCGTAAAAGGCAATAGCCGCATCGTTGACATTGGCTGCTTCAAGCACACCGAAAACATACTTTCGGCCACCTTCTTCGACCCGGCGCATGATCTCGGCCGCGGCGGCACCATATCCGGCAAGTGACAGGGTCGGAATCAGAATGGCAAGCGTGCCCAAAAGGTTGCGCCATTTGGGATAGAACGGTTTAACCCGGAGCCAGAAATGAATGCCGATACAGCCATGGGTCCAGACGACAATGACGGTGATGGCTTGCAGGATCCCCTGACTGGGCAGAAATACGGCCAGATCAAGCAATACCCGCTCATAGGGTGATTCAACGTCAAATCCCAGATCAATGATGCGGGTTGCAATGATATGGCGAAACAGAAGAAACGGGATGCAAAGCCCCAAGATCATCTGCGCCCATTCCGATTTACGCAGGCGCAGCGACCGGCGGCCGGTCAGTCGGCCCGTGGCCAAGATGAAATGGGTGACAAGTGACACCAGAAGCAAAATCTCAAGCGGTGGGAACTTCCAGATTCCGGTGCTAAAAGCAGACGCCGTTTCCATAAATTCCGGCGATATGATCCCCGCTGCATGATTAAGCAGATGGGTCAGGACATAGGCAAACATTGTCAGTCCTGAATACAGACGCAGGTTCTGGATCATCTTGTCGGGTGCTCGTGTCTGTTGTGTGTTGCCGTGCGCAAAGGGTCTTGGATGGTCAATGTTTGCTGATGAGTGTGCATCAAACCATGAATTTGCCAAAAGCGTACAATACTTTTGGTTGATAAAGCGTTGAACGAAAACGGTCATGAAAAAAGCCACCAACGGATGCTGATGGCTTTTAGACTCAGGATCAATATCTCGACGGCAATCAGGCGGCGTTTTGCACGCGCTTGCGGGTCATGAATTTGACAATTGATTTGGCAAAATCGTTACTGCTGATCGGTGTTTCAAGCGAGTCCATTGCCGTCTTATGCACATCATCTGGCAGCAGGTCGGACCGCATTTCGAGAAGCGCCTGTTCATAAGGGCGCATAAATTCCGGATGCGGCTGGATCGATGCGGCATTTTCACCATATTGCAAGCCGGCGTAAGGGCAGAAATCCGACTGTGCCCAGACGGTCGCACCTTCGGGCAGTTCGACGACCTGATCTTGATGGAACGCATTAATGCGCATGGTGGGCGCACTGTCGGACAGCCAGTCATTTTCGCCTGTTGTCACAGCATATTCATGAACACCAACGCCCCACCCCTTGTCGGATTTGACGACTTTGCCGCCAAGGGCGGTCGCGAGGATTTGGTGGCCAAAACAGATACCAAACACCGGAAGCTTGGCCGAGACTGTGTCGCGCAGGAACTGTTGCAGTTCGATCATCCACGGTGCGTTTTCATAAACGCCGTGCTTGGACCCGGTTATGATCCAGCCATCTGCATCGTTGATTGATGCCGGAAACTGGTCTTGCAGGACGGTCCAGGTTTCAAAAGTGAGACTGGGGTCAACCGCACCAAGAAGCGCTTCGAACATGCTTGGATAGCTTGTGAATTCTTCGCGAAGTTCTTCCGGGGCAAGCCCGGTTTCAAGGATACCGATTTTCATGCAGAACCTTCTTGCACTTTGGTGTGGCGCTTATCAGCAGGTATGAGATTTTAGCGCCAAAGACAAGTCCGATCCTGCGAGATTTCAGACAATTTTTAACCAGAAATGCGAAACCACCCTGCTTTGGGCCCGGGCGGTTGCACGGTCTGTCGTCACTTGGGTCTGTACGTGCCGTTTAGGTCAGGCGGCTAACACGGCAGATGACCATCCCGACCAGCATCGCAGCGACGAAAATGATGGTATCGGTTTGACCAAACGCCAGCGCGCTGATCGCAGGTCCCGGGCAATAGCCGACAAGCCCCCAGCCAGTGCCAAACAGCAGGCCCCCAACGATAAGCTTTCGATCAATTCTGCGATTGGTTGGAAGCCCCATTTTGCCACCACACAATGCGTTGTCGCGGTTCTTGGCAAACTGGAAAAACGGTATGGCGACGATCAATCCGCCACCCATAACAAAGGCAAGGCTCGGGTCCCAGCCGCCATCGGCGATGGCCCAGATATCAAGGAATCCAAGAACCTTTTGCGGGTCAATCATGCCGGAAATATAAAGCCCCGCACCAAATATCGCACCGCATAACAAGGAAACAAAAATACGCATCACAGGCCCCCGATCAGATGGCGGGTGACAAGCACGGTTACAAAACCGGCCCCCATAAAAGATAAGGTGGCAACAAGCGAACGCGTTGAAAACCGCGACAGACCGCAAATGCCATGGCCGCTGGTGCAGCCACTGCCAAGTGTGGTGCCAAAGCCAACCAAAAGACCGCCAATCACAATGATTGGCATCGGGCTTGTGACCAGGCTGGTGGCCGTGATCGGGGATGCGATCAGCAAAAGAAATGGACCGGCAATCAATCCGATCACAAAGGCAAGCCGTTCAAAGGTTGCCGAACCGGCGTCATTGCCGCCACGTCCAAGCAAGCCACCAACGATGCCGCTGATCCCGGCGATGCGGCCATTGAGCAAAAGATACATGCCTGACGCCAAACCAATCAGTCCACCGCCAATCAAAGCAGAAACGGGTGTGAAATTTTCCATCTCGATATCCGTTGTGAAATTTATTTATATTAAAATATGCGCAATAATTAATTTGTCAATTTTAAGAGGAAGTATTGAGACTAAAAAGTAAGAATTCCGAGGCACCAAAGGGCGCTAAAATACTGTGTGTGTTATCCGCCTTTGCCGATGATTTATTACCATCTTGCCAAAGCTCGGAAATTGGCAGATATAGCGACATACGGTTGAGGCGCCGCGTGCATTGTGCTGCGGTCTTTTCGGATTTCAAAATAGAGATGAGCACAGATCGTCTGTTGGCCAGTCGGCGACTTGATGTTGCCCTGGCCTTGGTTGCGCAGGGCGATTACGCTGCTGCTGCCGAAGTGGCACAAGCGGCAATTTCGGCTGATGCAAGGTGGGACGAAGCCCACTTTACCCTTGGCGACATCTATGAGCGCGCGGGTGAGGCCGAAAACGCGATTGAGGCGTACCGTCAGTATCTTATTCTTGATCCGATTGACCGTATGGGCGGTGAAGTGCGCCTGACCCTTTTGGGGGCGGCTGCCATGCGGGACCGTTTGCCGCCTGACTACGTGCGCGCATTGTTTGATGACTATGCGCCGCGCTTTGAAATCAGCCTGCGCGATCGCTTGTCCTATCGTGGTCCGGAACTGTTGTTTGAAGCCGTTCGCGAGCAACTCGATGCGATGGCAGGCCCGATTGAGGTTCTTGATCTTGGCTGTGGTACCGGGCTTGTCGCAGAAGTCTTTGGCGGGGCGGTCGACATGATTGATGGCATTGACCTGTCACCCCGCATGATCAACCGCGCACAGGCCAAGGGCCTGTATCGGACCTTGATTGCCGGGGATATCACCGCAATGCCCGATGAACTTGGGGTGGGTTATGGTTTGGTGGTGGCAGCCGATGTGCTGAACTACCTTGGTGATCTTGCGCCAGCGTTACGCGCGGCACATGCCCGTATGAAGCCGGGTGGCCTTATGGTCTTTAGTCTCGAACATGGGGATGTTTTTCCCTATGACCTTGGCCCCGGTCAGCGGTTTCGGCATCATGAACGCGCCATGGATGAATGGCTGCGTGAATGCGGCTTTGCTGTTCTGTCTGATACATACGGTACATTGCGTCAGGAAAAGGGAAGCCCGGTTGAAGGTCGCATCATGGTGGTCAGGGCAACCGACGGGATGGATCTTTTGGCAAGTGATGTTGCGCAATTGCGCGAACAAGACCTGCTGGTCGCGCAAACGGTTCATTGATCCGGCCCTTCGAAAAGTGCGCCGAGACATCTTAACCCGCAGCCTTTGGCAGCGGGTTTTGAGTATGGGTTTAGACCCTAGTTCTCGATGGGGATTCCGCGAATGACGCTGACTTCGTGATAGAGATCGACGTGCGGGTCTTTTTCGATCAAGCGCTGCGCGTCCGTGGCTGAAAGCGGGTGTGTGCCATCCGGGTCAGCATAGAATTTGCAGACAAGCTGTTTTTCAAGGTCGGTTCCGCATAGGGCCTTTTCGAGGGCTACAAAGAACGAAATATCTGTGCCGACATGTTGGTGCACGATTTTCGACGCCAGCTTTTCAGGACGATATCCATTGGCCTCAAAGCATTCGAAAATGATGTCTGATCCGATGCGGCACCCGAAATTCATCACGACCTGTGCCTTGGGTGCATGCTGACGAATGCGGCGCAACAGTGCTTCGTTCAACCCCAGCCCAACAGAGTTGTAGGGATATTCGTCAAAAGCGGTCCACGGGTAATAATGCGCGATATGATCTTCGGCTTGTGTCTCCGCGCCGTCCGGAAGTTCGACAGATTGTGCCTTTCGGAAAGCTGTCAGGCGCAGGTCATTTGGTTCACCGACTTGCGGGATGCAGGCAATCACAACATCGGTCTTGGTGATTTTGCTACGTGCGTCGTCCGTATCGATAAGGCTGACGCTGCCGTGGACGGGCTCAAAATGTTCGGCGTGTTGCGGCGATAAGCTGCGAAGATTGCGCTCGGCCAGCATGACAAGACGCGGGTCAAGATCGCTGCCGTACGCACGCGCCGCGCCACAGGTGCGCAAAATAAATGCGAGGTTCACACCCGTGCCAACACCGACCTCATAGACGATTTTTCCCTTAAGGTCGGCCCGTTCAAGCCCTGCCTGAAAAGTCTGTGTCCACGGATCATCTGGATCGAAGGCGAAATCTGGTGCCTCGGGTTCTGTGCCTTGCTTTCGATGACGTTCGGCGGTGTCGTTGGCAGGGTCTTCAAACATAATGCTTCCTGTTGTGTGCGCATCAACCGGTCGTGGGTTGAGGCGGGAAAGTGATCGTCATGGGCGAAACCACCACATCGCACAGGCATAAAGGCGTAGCGGACCCTTGCGGCTGTCAGCGATGGCCGACAGTCCTGTGCCGAAACGGCCGATACGCAAGAACCTTGTTTTCGTCGCGGCCAAATAGCCACGACGTGACGCCTTTGGCGCGTCTAAAATGAAAGTTTGGCCGGGGTCTATGCCCGGCACAGGCGGGGCTTGAAATTGTCTTTAATTGATGGTCGCAAACTGGCGAAGATTGCTTGCCAGTTGGACGTCGTCAGCCAGTTCGCCAAGCGAAACAGACAGGCGTGCACAATCGCAGTCCGAGCCAACCAGAACATTCAGTGGCACATTGCTGTCTTTCCGTCCAATGAGCGCCTGCATGATTCGCAGGACAGTCGGGGCTGGGGACAAACCGTTGCAATCGATTGTGTTTGAGTCTTGCATGCCATGTTCTCCTTGTCTGGCGAGTAGGAACGTCGGCGAACCGCCCAAAGACGGTGGTGTCATGTCGGTGCGGTTAATGTTCCTTCGCTCCGACGGAGCCACGCAAACAGGAACACGTTCGACCAATGTGCAAACCCCGGTCAAATGGCAACGTTGGCAGTGGATATCTCGTGTGACAGGAAACCCTGTCATGTCACTGCTTTGCCCACCGGGCGGTCATAAAGGCCAATTTTGTCAATTAACCCGTTTTGGTTTTAAGCTCTTGCGCATTACACCTGCCGTGCGTCGGTACAAGGTGCTGTATTCAAATGCGATAGATTTGGAATCTGCGTTTTTCAGATGCTCCAAACCGGCCCCAAAACATGCCGATATGTGATCGGCCTGACCGTTGTTGAGATCAATGGTATGGAGGTGCTGGGTGGGTGTCAAGGACGTATTTGATTACAATTTATGCATCACAGTAATACGATTAAATTTTAATCATTCATGACCCATGGTCACGTCATGCTCTGCGGCGTACAAAATAACGGGCGCGCTATGTTGCGGCGCACCTATCTTTCCTGCGGAGTTGGGTGCAGAAAAATTACCAGCGGGTTTCAGGGCCTAGTCCCGAAAGCCCCGATCAAGTCGATCAGCAAGGCGCATCTGTGCGTCCCATTCAAGAAGCAGGTCGCCATCGTCATAGGCCATCTGGCCAAACTGTTCGGATACCCGCTTTATGATTGCGTCATCGATTTTTTTAAGGGGGCGGCCCATGGACAGGGCTGATTCCTGAATTTCGCACGCCCGGTTGAGATAAAACATGTTGGAAAACATCTGTCCGGCGGTCTCGCCAACTGTCAGAAGGCCATGGTTTCTAAGGATCAGGGCGACGTTGTCGCCAAGTGCGTCAACGATCCGGCCGCGCTCGTCAAGGTCAAGTGCGATGCCTTCATAGTCGTGATAGCCGACCTGGCTGTAATACTGCAGCGCGATTTGGCTCAGCGGCAGCAGCCCCTCTTCAAGGCATGACACTGCGAATCCTGAACGCGTATGTGTATGCATCACCCATGCCGCACTGTGGCGACCCATATGAACCGCGCTATGGATCGTGAATCCTGCCGGGTTTACCCGGTGTGGCGAGGCGTCGATTTTATTGCCATCGACATCGATTTTAACCAGCGATGAGGCGGTAATTTCCTCCCACATAAAACCATAAGGATTGATCAGAAAATGCCCCGGCTCATCCGGTACGCGTGCCGAGATATGGGTGTAGATGGTATCGGTCATCTTGTAATGGGCGGCAAGCCGGTAACAGGCGGCAAGTTCAATGCGGGTCTGCTTTTCAGCGTCGCTCATCGGGGCTTTTGCTCCGGCTTCTTTCTGATTAGCACTTTGCATTTTGTCCTCACCTGATTTGATCAAACGGCTTTACTCTTTGATATACACTTGTTTAACTGAGGTTGGAGCATTTGCGCAAACTTTCTTTGGGGACTTTTCTTTATGACGACCGCTGAGCGGATTTATGGTGTTCTTTTAAGCGAAACGATGGATCTAAAAACGTATTATTCGCTCGATTTCGGGGGGGCGGCCGCCGACGTTTGTCTGCTGAACCCTGACGAGGTCACCAACCCCGAAGACATTCGTTTTGCAGCATGCTGGCTGCCCGGACCAGATGCCTTTGCGCCATATCCCAATCTGGAAATGGCGATGTCGGTTGGCGCGGGTGTTGATGCGTTGCTCAATCATCCTGGACTTAACAAAGACGTCGCAGTTTGCAGGGTCCGCGATCCGCATCAGGCCCACTTGATGGCAGGTTATGCGGTGCATGAAGTTGTTCATTTTGAACGTGAGTTTCCCCAAATGGCACGCAATCAGGTGGCGGAAAACTGGGATCCTTTGCCAATCCGCGCCCCTGCCGACCTTAAAGTTGTGGTGTTGGGAAATGGGTCGATGGGGGGCGCCATTGTGCGCGCACTTGTGGCGGTGGGATTTGCGGTATCCGTCGCCTGTCGCCGCCCGCCAGAGGACCCGGTTGCGGGCGTTACCTATTTCACTGGGGATAATTCCGTTGCCGAATCGGTCGTGGGCATGAATGTGGTGATCAATACCTTGCCCCTGACAACCCATACTGAAAACGTTCTGAACGCCAACTTATTTAACAGGCTGGCCAAGGGAGCCTGGCTTGTGCAGATCGGTCGGGGCGAACATCTTGCGGAGGCAGATTTTATCGCCGCCCTTGAGAGCGGACAGCTGAGCGGCGCAACTTTGGACGTATTTCGCACCGAACCCCTGCCAGCCGACCATCCATTCTGGCAAGATCAGCGGTTGCGCATCACCCCGCATATCGCAAGCGACACGATGCCCCATATTGTCTCTGAGCAGGTCTTGCTCTCTGCCCGGGAATTACTGGCGGGCGCGCCGCTTAGTCTGTCGGTCAATCCGGCGCAGGGCTATTAGAATTGCGCCAGCCTTGATCATTCGTTTTAATTAATCAATTGTATAACAAATAGCAGATCGACACGCGACCCGCACGCCACTCGGAAACAGGTGATGAGTAGAAAAACTTTCCAGCGTCTTTCCCTTGATGACCGCCGCCGTTCTTTGATGGAGGCGACACTGACATGTGTTGCCCGCCATGGGCTGCATGGTGCGACCGTGCGTCGGATTACCGAAGAAGCCGGGGTGACGGTGGGCTTGGTGCGCCATTATTTCGGCAATAAGGACGATATGATCCGAAATGCTTATGCCTATCTCGTCGGCCAACTCACCGCACAGGCCAGCGAAAGTGCAAAACACACGGTGGCGTCCCCTGAAACACAGTTGGCCCGGTTCCTGCGCGCAAACATGACAGCACCCAATATGTCCGAAGAAAAAGTATCGCTTTGGGCGACATTTATCGGGCGCGTCCGTCATGATGCAGACTTCGCGGAAATCCATCGTGACGGATATCGCGAGTTCCTCAATGTCCTTGAAACCTTGATCGAGCCTGTTCTGATCAACCATCAACGCCCCCACAGTATTGCCGCCTGCAAGCGCCATGCGATTGCACTGAATGGTTTGATTGATGGTTTGTGGATGGAAGGAGCCTTGAATTCCGGCCTGTATGGTCAGGATATTCTGCCCGACTTGGTGATCGAGGCCAGTGAACGCCTTTTGGGAATTCCGTCCGGCGTGCTTGCCAATGCTCAACCGTCCCAGCAACCACAAAGTGAAGTCTCATGAGATATGCCGCAATTACCGACCGTCTCGCCGAACTTGGGGGTGCGAAATGGGCTGTCCACAATGCCGCGCGTGACCGCGGGGCAGCGGGCGAAAAAATCATCGAGCTTACGATTGGCGAGCCCGACATTCCGATTGATCCGGCCTTGATCGACGCGTGCGAAGCCTCCATGCGGCGCGGTCGCACCCATTATTCCAATGGCCGTGGCGAAGATGGGTTGATCGGTGCCATTGTCGATAAATACAAACCCTGCTGGCCCGATATCACACCGGACAATGTCCTGTGCTTTCCCGGCACCCAGACCGCCCTTTATACCGTGATCACCGCATTGGTCGATGCGGGGCAGGGTGTTCTTGTCGGCGATCCGTACTATGCGACCTATGCCGGGATTATCCGGGCATCGGGTGGGGTGCTTCAACCCGTTCCGCTGGGCATTGAAAATGGCTTCATCATGCAGCCGGGTGACCTGCGTGCGGCGGTCACCAAAGACAGCCGCGTTTTGTTGCTCAACACCCCGCACAATCCATCTGGTGCCTTGCTGGATCGCACGACACTCGCTGACCTTGGTAAAATTGCCTGTGAGCATGATCTCTGGATTGTCTGTGATGAGGTTTATGAGGACCTGATTTTTGACGGCACCTTTGCCTCCCCGCTTGAAATCGACGCATTGCGGGGTCGCACAATTGTCGTGTCCTCAATCTCGAAAACCTTTGCCGCCACAGGGTTCAGAAGTGGCTGGGCGGTTGGCCCGGCGGAACTTTGCACCAAGGTTTTACCGATTTCTGAAACCATCCTGTTTGGCAATCAGCCGTTTATCGCCGACATGACCGAGGTGGCGTTACGTGGCAATTTCGATACTGCCGCACGGATGCGCAAAAGTTATGCTGCCCGCGTCGATCTGATCGAAACCGAGCTTTCCGGTTGCCCGCACCTCAAGCCCGGTAAGGTATCGGGGGGCATGTTTGCCATGATTGATGTCGGTGCGACCGGGCTTGACGGTGAAGCATTCGCATGGGGCCTGCTGGATGAGCAGAAAGTCGCCGTCATGCCCGGCGCATCCTTTGGTGAAAACGCCAAAAACCTGATCCGCGTGGCCCTTACCGTACCTGATGAGGACCTTCGCGAAGCCACGCGGCGCATTCGGGCGTTCGCCGAAGCAAAGTCATAGAAAGAATTACTCGGGGTCTGATCTATGACTTTGGCATGTCACCCCGGATGATATAGGCCAGTGCATCAACCACTTGCCCAGGCTCGCGCGCAACACCGTTGGCGGCAGCGTCAACTTCTTTAAGGGCGTGATCATGCTCGGTCGGATGCAGCGTAATATACGGGATGCCCAGGGCCGCCGCCTGGCCGGCATCAAAGGCGGCATTCCATTGCTTGTATTTCTCGCCAAAGCGGATGATCGCGATGTCAGCACCGGCCAGTAAGCTCTTGGTGCGCATGGCGTTGAGCTGCGCGCCTTTACGGTCATGCCAGAACTTGTTGTCCTCAGGGCCAAAAATGGCGACCCCGCAATCATCTGAATCTTCATGCACCGTGATCGGGGCAACCAGCTCCACCGGAAGGTCCAATGCCTTAACACCCGTCTCGATACGTTCGCGCCAGTCGCTGTGGATTTCGCCTGACAAATAGACGGTCCAAACCATGCTCATCGTGTTCTCCCTGTTTGATTATCGTGATGGGGTGAACTGCCCCACTGATGTGCTGGTTATGCATGCTAGTGCATCATCGGCATTTCTTCCATGGGGTGGGGGAAACAGATGCCAGTCAAATAAGCCCTGAAACGACAAAACCCGTCGCCAAAGGCAACGGGTTTTGAATGGTGGAGCCGATCAGGATCGAACTGACGACCTCTACAATGCCATAAAACAGAAAGCCCAGCAAATCAGCGGGCTTGAGGCAAAAACTGGCGGAAAGCCGGTTCCAATAAAATCAATAACTTATGGACCGTCCGAAATTGTTTCGTGTGCATGTTCACGAAACGGGAACGGTGTTGTTTTGTCTGGAGGGTTCGTTCATGCCCTCTAACAGTATTTCCCTCAAAGGCGGTTTTCTATCTCTGGAACGCACGTCTGGCGTTTCTGATGAATATGCCCTGACAATCCATTTGAGCCATACGCAACTGGCCGAACTATTCGGCCCGGTGATTGACGTCAAAAGTCTCACGCTGGAAGCTCAGCGGGCCAAGGAAAAGGCACAGGAACGAGCAAAGAAAGCTCGGGAGCAAGCCTTTGATGAACAGATCGCACGAACCATTTCCCTTGGTCGTCAGTTCGAAAACGCGACCAGAGCGTATGTCGAAGATGGTTTGACGGACATAGAGGCCGTTGCCCTTGTCGCTCATGAAATGTTCGTCACTCAGGATGAGTTGCGTCGTTGTCGCCAGTTTGCCCGAAAACATGATCGTCGTGAGCGCGATGAGAAGATTTTCAAGCTCTATAAAGCTGGGAAATCCAATGCAGCAATCGCCAAGAAAATGGAACTGCATCCCGTCTCCGTTGCACGTGTCATCAGCGTATTGAAGCGTCGAAAAGAGCAATCAGGAGGTGCCAAATGATGCGCACTACCGTTGCTTATTCGCTCCATCAGGTGACCGGAGCCGGGTCAAGAGGCTTCTCGGGAGACCGCGCTTTAGCGCGGCGGAAGCCTCTTGACGCGGTTGCGGTTGCCATAGCGTCCCGCATGGGTGGCAGGAAAGAACACGAAGCGAAGCGCAGTGTTCCTTCTCCTGCAACCCTGCCCGTTGGCGAAACGCGGGGGTTTGGGGGCAAGGCCCCCGATACAGCATTCACCAC
>NZ_CCDX020000023.1:0-109791 GCF_000751115.1 Thalassospira sp. GB04J01
ATGCCCGCTTCGGCACCTTTTTTCTTTGATGACTTTCAGTTTTCTGATTTCAGGACGTGCCGACCATGAACGAGATGGCCCAACTTCAAAAGCGCCGACTGGCGCTTTATGGCTGGATGCTCGCCGCCCCGGCCTTGGCATTAATGAGCCTGTTTGCCTTTTACCCGGCCATTGCGACCTTGTGGCATAGCCTGTTTACGCGCGGCACCACGCGCCGTCCGTCGGTGTTTGCCGGGCTTGATAATTATGGCGATCTGTTTGCCGATCCGACCTTTTGGACGGTGGCGTCTAACAATCTGATTTATGCTGGCATCACCATTCCGGTGTCGATTTTCTTTGCCTTGGCCATGGCGCTTTGGGCCAATGCGCATATTCCGGCCCGCAGTTTTGTGCGCAGTGCCTATTTCACGCCGACCATTTTACCGATGATTGCTGCGGCCAATTTATGGCTGTTTTTCTATACGCCCGATCTGGGGGTGATTGACCAGATTACCGGTTTTTTCGGCGCAGAACCGACCAACTGGCTCGGTCAGCCTGAAACCGCACTGGCGTCGATCATTATCGTGACGATCTGGAAAGAATCCGGATTTTTCATGATCTTTTATCTCGCCGCCCTTCAGACCATTCCGCCCGATTTGCGCGAAGCAGCCCGGATTGAGGGGGCGGGTCGCTGGACCTATACCCGGCGGATTTTACTGCCGCTTTTGATGCCAACCACGATCTTTGTGTTCGTCAATGCGATGATCAATTCGGTCAAACTGATCGACCATCTGTTCATCCTGACCAAGGGCGGGCCGAACAATGCGTCCAAGCTGATCCTGTACTGGATTTGGGAGATGGCATTTGCCTATTTCGACAGCCCGCACGCCGCGGCCATGACCATCCTTATCCTTCTGACCCTTGGCATTGTTGCCGTCATTCAGTTCCGGCTGGTTGAAAAACGGACCCATTACCGATGAACACGATTGTTACATCAATATCATCCAAACACCGCCTGCCCGACCTTGATAAGGTTTTCGATGCCGTCGGGGCGTGGGTTTTGGCGATTGTCTGGATTTCGCCGTTGCTGTTTGCCACATGGGCGGCATTACAGCCATCGGGTACGGCCCTTGGCATGGATTTTTCAAACCCGCTGACGTTTGAGAATTTTGTCTATGTCTGGAACGCGGTGCCTTGGGTTGGCTATTTCACCAATACCGTTGTGCTGGTGACACTTATTCTGGCGGGTCAACTTGTGCTCTGTACGCTGGCCGGGTTTGCCTTTGCCCGGTTTGAGTTCAAAGGCCGCGATACGGTTTTCATCCTTGTGCTTTTGCAGCTTTTCATCCTGCCCGAAGTGCTGATTGTCGAAAACTACGCGATTGTTTCCAAACTTGGCCTGTTTGATACTGCCCTTGGTATTGGCCTTCCTTATATGGCAAGTGCGTTTGGTATTTTCCTGCTGCGACAAGCATTCAAGTCCGTTCCGATTGAGCTTGAAGAAGCCGCGCGGATTGAAGGATGCAGCTGGATGGGGGTTTTGTGGAAAGTCTATGTGCCTGCCGCCAAGCCGGTCTATCTGGCCTATGCGCTGGTGTCGATTGCAACCCACTGGAACAACTTCCTGTGGCCGCTGATTGTCACCAATTCGCCCGACACACGGCCGTTAACCGTGGGATTGTCCTTATTCGGCGCACCGGAAACCGGGGTGGATATTTCAGTGATCAGTGCGGCCACCCTCATGACCATTTTACCGCTTTTGATGGCGTTTTTGATTTTCCAGCGCCAGTTCATTCAGGCGTTCTTAAGGGCTGGCATTCGCTAAGACACAGCATAAAAAACCAGAATCAAACACCACCCCATACAATCTCGTCGCAAGGACTTCTTGCGGCGGGATTTTGTTTTCATGAATTAATTTCAGATAATTATCCCAAAAATCTGGTCGTCATTTTCACGTAACCGGTGCAGAATACCCGATCAATCATAACTTTTATGAATTTATCATATGTCTGTATTGGTCCTGCTTTTTACCACCACCTTGTTCTGGGCGATGTTGCTGGTGTGCAACCGAATTGCACTGACCAGCTTTGACATTGACCCCTATGCCATGACCTGCTGGCAGTTGGTGTTTGGCGGGTTGGCACTTGTGCTTCTGGCACCGGGCAGGCGTATTCCGTGGCGGCAATTTACCCTGCCGATCAATTGGGCCTATGGCTTTTTGCGGGTGATGACCGGGGTGACATGGACAATGGCGCTTTTATATATCAGCGCGCCCGAAAGCGGGATTCTGTCCCAAACCGGCATGCCATTGGCCGCCCTTGCCGCCACCTTTATTTTTGGCCGCGTACCGGGGCATTCGGAATGGCTGGGCCATGCGACATTGATTGCAGGCGCGGTCTGGCTGGCGTGGCATTTGCCCGGCGGCTTTTCAAATCCGGCGGTTTTATTGATGCTGGCGTCCGAGGTGACGGCAATCGCATCATCGGTTCTGGCCGAACTGCATCCCGATAATCAGATCAAGGACGCCTGGGCGCATTTGCGCTTTACCGGGGTGTTGCTTTTGATCACCGCATCGATCTTTTTGATATTCCCGCCCCTGATCGGCCTGATCAGTCCGGTTCCCCTGCCCTATACCTCGATGGACGGGTTCTTTGGCACCGAAACGTTGCTGGCCGGGCTTTTGATCGGGGCGTTGTTTCGCGGTCCGGCAATGGTTTTATCCTTGCGATCCATCAAAACCGCCGGGATTGAAAAGTATATTCTGTCAACCAGTATCCTGCCGTTCATCCTGCTTGGGCTTGAAATGATTGCCGCCAATTTTGACCTCACGCCGCCGCCGACACATGACAGTGTGTTCTGGATCTCTTCCCTGCTGATCATGGCCGGGATAGTCCAGATTACGGTTTCCAAACAGCGCCATGCGTCAAAACAACGCGCGCTGGCCGCGAAATCGGCCTGACCCTGATCGCTGCGGGTTGACCTCACCCATGCGACGGGCAAGGCACGGTTCCCTTTCCCCGGGGAACGTTCATCGCCCAACGTCCCCCGATTAAGTTGGGTGTGATGACACCGTGTCTTGCCTTACTTTCGGTGATCTCCCTGCCGAAAGACAGAAACGCCCGGGACTTCATTCCCGGGCGTTTCATGTATCAACCATTCAAATGGCCGAAAAGATTACATCGTTTCTTTCGGGGTCACGATGGGCCACCAGAATTCGAACGTATCGAGTGTCGTTCTGAATACGTCGAACATGGCCGCATCGCCTTCAAGGTCGGCCTTGCCTGCATCGACCTGATCTTTAAGCGTGGTCTTGCCGAGCATGACGTCATTGAATTCCGAACGTGCCACACTCAGCGCCACGTCAGGTTGGTCAAACGTTGAGCTGTAATAGTTCAGCACCCCGTTTTCGAGCGCCACACCATAGGCTTCGTCGGTATCGGTCATGGTAAAGTTCATGAAGATACGTTTGCCTGCCGCGCGCTCGCCATTGACATGCACCGCAAGGAAATCAAGGAACATGGTCAGCGGCATGGATTTGATGATATCGGGCGATGAGGTATTGGGGGCTGGCAATTCCTGAATACCACCGCGCAATTCCTGTGCCCCGGACAGATAGAAGTTACGCCATGGACCACTTTCGGCCTGATATCCCATTTGTTCAAGCGCATCGGCCAAAAGGTCCTTGGCGTCCTGATTGTCCGGTTCGGCCATCACGACCTTATCAAGAACCTGTGCGACCCAGCGATAATTGCCTTCGTCGAAATCAGCCTGGGCCTTTTCGATCACCGCATCGGCACCGCCCATATATTCAACGAATTTCGGGCCGGCATCGGCAGGCGGCAACTGATCAAGACGCGATGGATTGCCATCGAAATAGCCAAGATAGAAGTTCCAGACCGCCTTGATGTCATGTTTGACCGATCCGTAATAACCGCGTGCGGCCCAATAGTTTGCAAGCTCGTCCGGGATTTTGATCATCTCGGCGGCTTCTTCCATGTTGTAGCCCATATTGGCCAGACGCAGCGTCTGATCATTCAGGTACTTCATGATGTCGCGCTGTTTTTTCAAACGTTCAACAATGTCTTCCTTGCCCCAGACCGGCCAGTGATGCGGCGCAAACAGGACTTCGGCCTGCCCGCCCCAGATTTCCAGCGTCTGTTGCAGATATCCGGCCCAGGCGCGTGCATCACGTACCTTTGCCCCGCGCAGGGTATAAAGGTTATGCAGGGTATGGGTAGCATTTTCGGCGGTGCAAAGGGCCTTGAGCTCCTTGATGAAGAAATGCATTTCGGCTGGCGCTTCGGACCCCGGCGCCATCAGGAACTGATAGTTCAAACCATCAAGTTCCATGGTCTGGCCGGTTTTCATGATGATATTGGTCGGTTCGATCAGGGTGATTTCGCCCGTCGACGTGCCAAGACCAAGACCGGTTCCAAGACCGGCATTCGGCCCCTTGCCCAGAAGGTTGCCATACATATACGTCGCACGGCGGCTCATCGCGTTGCCGGCAAACACGTTTTCACTAATGGCTTCTTCGGTGAAACCTTCCGGGGCGATGATATGCACCTTGCCCGCCTTGACATCGGCCTCATCGACCACACCGCGAATGCCACCGAAATGATCAACATGGCTGTGGGTATAGATCACGCCCACCACCGGCTTGTTGCCGCGATGTTCACGATAAAGATCAAGTGCGACCTTCGCGGTTTCCGCCGAAATCAGCGGATCGACGATGGTAATGCCGGTATCGCCTTCGATAAAGGTAATCACCGACAGGTCGGCACCACGCACTTGATAGATTTGCGGGGTGACTTCATACAAGCCGCCCTGCGTCATCAATTGCAACTGACGCCACAGGCTGGGGTTCACCGTATCGGGGGCTTCTTTGCCCTTTGCAAACTGATAGACGGACGCATCCCAGACCGGTTGACCGTCCTTGCCCGTAATCACACCATTGTTGGGCAGCGGTGCGATGAAGCCACGCGCAGCATCTTCAAAATCATCCGTATTATCGAACGGCAACTGATCAAGGACCGCTGCATTCGTGGTCTGTGTTGTTTCAGTTGCCGGTTTTGGATCAGCCGCAAATGCGGCCCCACCAATGACGCACGACATCAGAACGCCCGCGAGCGCACCTGTCACATTTTTCAGACTATAGTTCGTCATTGTTTCAAACTCCGTTTGTTTACTTTGGAATTTGCCCGCTTTTTTCGGGACTTACTTCGGGAAAAGGAACGTTAATTGCAGGCGGATGCCCCAACCGTCGGGCCCTGCATCCGGGCTTTCGGCCCAGTATCGAACACCGCCGCCGACACTGATTTTCTGATCGCCAATGCTGGTCAGTTTGGTCACCAGTGCATTGACCGGGACGGACCATTGGTCGCCTTCCCAGTCATAGGTTGTTTCGGAGTTCAGAATGTAACTCCAGGCATCGGAGGTGGTGTAAGTAAGGAAGGGCTGGAAAAAGGTGGCACTGGTTTCAGACGCGGCCGATCCTTCATCGCTGCTCCAGATATGGTTGGTCAGCGCCCCATAGGTCCAGCCGCCCTTTGAATAGAGACCAACCGCGGTTGGCCCCGCGCCCCACTGGTCCTTGCCCAGTGCATCGTCGGTTGCCGTCGGCAACAGCAATGCCGGACCAACGCCCCAGATCAGGCCGCCAGATGTGGGTTCAACAGGGGAGATAAAGAAACTTTGCACCGTGTCACCAAGTCCGGCATCGGTGCCGCTATTGCCGCGAATGTCGTTCTGGTAAACGAGCGGCAGGATGGTGCGCGAAATAAGGTTCCAGTCGTCATTAAGGCTTAAGGGCACGACCGGCTGGACGTTTAAATACGTCTTGTCGCCGTCTTCGGAGCCATAGCCACCATCGTAATTTAATTGAAAGGGTACGCTGATCAGACTGGCCACCGGATTGGCCAATTGTTTGGCCAGATCGGAATCATCGGACTGCGCCTGTGCGGCTGTCCCCCAGCCAAACAGAACAACGCCAAAGGTGCCCAAAAATCCAAGACCGAAAATTCTGGGAAAAATGCTTTTTAACGACATAGCGGCACACCTCACGAATGGGCCAAAGCAATTATGCTTTGACCTTACGATCGTGCCAGGCGGTCCCATCAGTTAAAGAACAGGCAATTCATTTCCGTACTGTGTTCAAATACAGCACGGATGCACCTTTTTCCCGAAGAAGAGGGATAAGGCTCCCCTGCCCCGAATGCCGTCTGCCATGTCCATGGTCGTCTTAATTTTATCTTTTGTTTGCCATAGCTTACACCAAGACACCCTAGTCGCGAACAAAAATCATCCTACAAAACCGCAGATCATATTTCTGTCATAAACAAAAAAATGCCGGCCCCCGGGGGACGGGGACCGGCCAAGCCGCACTCGAGCTTAAAAGCTCGCGGGGTCGGGGGAACTGTGTGCGGCCTGTTTCTGCGCCGTCAGGACCATGGTCCAAATGGCATATCGGGTTAATGCGCGGCACCTCCGTCCACCGACGCGCGCGGCGGTTTTGCCAATGGCAATAAAAGAAACGCGATGAAGAAGGTCGCGGCCATCGCAAGATAGACATCGTTAAACGAAATCATCGATGCTTCGCGCGTGACGATTTGGACGATGGTTTTCATCGCAGCTGCCTTCGGTTCGGCAATGCCCATTTCTGAATAGCGCGCCATCATGGTGGCAAGATATTGCTTGAAGGCGGTACTGGCCGGGTTGATATGTTCGGACAAAAGCGAGAAGTGATAATCAATGCGTTTATCAAGCAACGTATTGATCGCCGCCATGCCAATCGCCCCGCCAAGGTTGCGCATCAGGTTATAAAGCCCACTGGCGTTTTTGATCTTTTCGGGCGGTAAAGTACCAAGTGCCAGATTGGTCACCGGCAACATGCAAAACATCAAAGCCGCACCGCGCACGATTTGCGGAAAGATCAGCTCATTGAATGATACTTCGCTGGTGTTAAAGCCATGCATCGCAAGGCCGACGGCAAACAGCAGTAACCCGATGCCCAAAACGACACGTGGCGGATATTTTGCCGTCATCTTGCCCGCGATCGGGGCGGACAGGAACTGGGCAATACCGGTCACGGCCATGACAATGCCAATCTCAAGACTGTCATAGCCGCGAATACGGCCCAGCATCAGCGGCATGATATAGACACTGCCATATAGGCCGATGCCAAGGGTAAAGCTGAACACGCAGCCCATGGTGAAATTGCGATCTGCAAAGGATTTCAGATCAACAATCGGCTTGTCATAGCGAAACATCCGCCAGAAGAAATAAATCCCGGAAATCACACAGACAATGGTCCCGTAAACGATTGCAGTTTCATCAAACCAGTCGTCTTTCGGCCCCTCGTCGAGCACATATTCCAGACTGCCAAGAAACACCGCCATGGCGATCAGCCCCTTAAGGTCAAACCCCTTAAGCAGGGATCTGTCGCCCTTATCAATCCGAAGGGTCATCCCAACCACGGTTGCGATCAAAATCCCCGGAATGACATTGATCAGAAACAGCCAGTGCCACGACAGGGACTGGGTCAAAAACCCGCCCAATGTCGGACCGACAGTTGGGGCCATGGTGGCAATCAGGCCAATCATCACCGAGGCGGTATTGCGTTTTTCCGGCGGGAAAATGATATAGGTCGTGGCAAACACCGTCGGGATCATCGCCCCGCCGAGGAACCCCTGCAGCGCCCGGAACCAGATCATGCTTTCGATTGACCATGCAAAGGCCGAGGCAATCGACATCACCGTAAAACCGATGGCCGAAATCACAAACAGCCAGCGGGTCGACATCAGACGCGACAGGAACCCCGAAAGCGGGATCATCACTACCTCGGCAATCAGGTAACTTGTCTGTACCCAGCCTATTTCATCGGGACTTGCCGAAAGCCCGGCCTGAATGTTTTCAAGCGAACTGGCGACGATCTGAATATCAAGGATCGCCAGAAACATACCGACAACCATCGCCACCCAGCCAATGAACTGGATACGATCAACCTGTCCGCTTTGCACGGGCATTCCCCCTTGCGCGGGTGAGGCGGATGTATCAGGTGAACTGGGGGCGGTGTTGCTCATTAGTTAAGCTCCGAAACTTCCGTACTGGCAATCACACCGGGCACAAGTCCGGATCCGGCGACATGTTGCGTGCCATCGGCATCGCGGGTATCGACATCAACCACCACCGACAGACCGGGACGCAGGGCTGTTGCCCATTTGCTGTTATCAAGTGCGATGCGGATCGGCACGCGCTGGGTAATTTTGGTGAAGTTGCCGGTTGCATTTTCAGGCGGCAACAGACTGAACTGTGCGCCCGTGGCCGGTGCGAAACTTTCGACATGGCCGGTGATATCGGCATTGGGAAAGGCATCAACCTCCACCCGGACCTTTTGGCCACGTGCCATGTGACCGATCTGGGTTTCCTTGAAGTTTGCCACGATGTAAACGCCCGGCAACGGGACAAGGACGAGTAATTGTTCACCGGGCTGAACCAGTGCCCCGGTCTGAACCGACCGGTTGCCGATCACGCCGTCAAACGGTGCATAAATCTTGGTATCGTCCAATGCCTGCACGGCAAGGTCGCGGGCAGATTCTGCCTGACCGACGGCACGTTCGGCTTCAATTTTCTGAGCCTGCAAAACACCAAGACGGCCTTTTTCAACCGCCATGGTCGCATTGGCAGCCGCAACCTGCGCCTGTGCTTTCTGGCGGTCGGCTTTGGCATAGTCAAATTTCTGGCGGCTGGCAGCCCCCTTTTTGACCAGATCGTCATAGCGCTGGAAATCTTCGGTCGTGCGGTCCAATTCGACCTTGGCGATACGCACATTAGCATCGGCCTGCGTGATCGCGGCTTCCTGAAGCACGATCTGCTGATCCATCGTGATTACGGCTGCACGGCGCGCTTCGAGTGCCGCATCTGTCTGCGCCAGTTCAAGACGGTAATCTTCGTCCTTGATCGACAACAACAGATCGCCTTTGCGTACCGACTGGTTTTCATCAACCCGCAATTGACCAACATAGCCAGAGACCTTGGGCGAAATGGCAACCTCGTCGGCCTGCAAATAGGCATTGTCGGTATTTTCGAAATACTGACCCTCGGTCACCCAGTAGAACCCGTAGTATCCACCGCCACCGATAACCGCCGCTGCGATCAGGGGCAGAATGATTTTCTTCACACTCATGACTGTCTTAGTTCCTTTTGGTATTGCCTAGTACCATTTGCATCTTTATGGTACCAACCAGTACCAAACGTCAAGTCTAGAATTGGAACAAATCATTTGTCCGACGCAAAAAAGTCCGAAACACGGAAAATAGACCCCAGAACGCTCAAACGCCGTGACGTCATGATCGACGCGGCAAGAGAACTGTTTTGTGAGCACGGTCTTGCGGGCACGACACTTGAAATGATCACCGCCGAAGCGGGCGGATCACGCCGGACAATCTATGAGCTGTTTGGCAATAAGGATGGGGTTTTTGAGGCCGTCATCCGTGATTGCACGGGGCGGGTAACCTCCGTCATGGCGGGGCTTGAGTTGACCGACCTGCCCTTGCGCGCGGCCCTTATTCATTACGGCGAAACCTTGATGACGCTTCTGACAACACCCGATACCATCCGGTATATGCGGCTATTTCTGGGCGAAGTTCCCCGGTTTCCCAAACTTGGAAAAGTGTTTTATGAAAGCGGATTGATGACCGGACGCAAGTTCATTGCATCCTATTTCGAACGCCAAATGGCCGAAGGAAACTTTCCCAAGGCCGACCCAAAACAGGCTGCGGTGTTTTTCTCAAGTCTGGTCAAGGCCGATTACGACATTCGCCAGATGTCCTATATCGACTGGGAACCCCAGGCCAAGGACTTGCACAGCCATGTGATTGCCGCTGTCGACATGTTCCTACGTGGCTATGGCATCCAGCCGGGCGATAGCCACGCAGATAGATCGCCAATCAAACCCGAACTTGGTTGAGCCAAGACCTGAAAACAGCGTCAGCCTTTTTGTGGAGTGACGCCCCCAACACCGCAGCATCTGCACGAAGCTGGGGGATATTTATCCCTACATCCGACAGTTCCGCTGTATGACCAATCAGCCATTGCTCAAAACCAACTGACGTCGCTTCGGAGTGAAATTGGAATGCAATAGTGTTCTCGCCAAGAGAAAAGGCCTGGTTTTCATATTGCTGGCTGCTTGCCAGAAGCTGCGCACCTTGTGGTAAATCAAAAGTATCACCGTGCCAGTGCAAAGTTGTCGGGTTTTCATGAAAGACCGCCAAACACGATTTCTGTCCGGCCTCGGTTAGTGTGATCGGAGAAAAACCGATTTCTTTCACGGGCCCGGGATACACGCGGCTTCCGGCCGCCCGCGCAATCAGTTGTGCCCCGAGGCAGATTCCCATAGTCGGCCGATCACGTTCCAGTCGACTGGCAATAAAACCAATAATGTCCTTAAGAAAAGGATAGTTATGTTCATCGTGCGCGCCGATGGGCCCCCCAAGAACGATCAACAGGTCGGGGTCAAGCGTTTCCATTCCGTCCCGGTCATCAATACCAACATCATGATAGCAAATGTCATACCCCGCAGCGCCTATTGCCGGAGCAAAAGCACCAAGGTTTTCAAAACCGATATGGCGAATGGCCAATGCTGTTTTTCCCATCGGCGGCTCCCTTAGTCTATCATGCCGGGCATTTTCAGGCCGCCGGCCGCTTCAAACACATCGGTCACACACAAAAGAGGATCATGAACGCTGGCATTCACCTGCAAGGCAGCCGTCACCGCATCAAAATTGATTCCTTTAAGATCAGCTTGCGCATCAAATGGGACCGTTACGACCAAACTGTCCTGGGTGAAGCGCGGATGCCAACCGGGGCTGTCTATCAGAATAGGAAGACCCGGCCAGGTTTTGGGCAGACTGGGGGTTGCACCCTCAGGAATATCGCGAACCTTCAACCCGCCCTGTCCACAGGAATCATCCGGGACAAGAACCACCCAATGTGAATGCCAGCGACGACCGTCATTTTCCGGATCACCATCACCGTCTTCATCAAAAAGAGGCGTGTCATCGAAGTCTGGATGGGATGTTACCGCAAACGAAAGAATACCGGCACCTGCATCAAAACCGATTACAGAGGTGTCAATCGTGGTTGGCCACACATATGACCAGACCGGGGCGCCAGCCAACTGTCCATGTGAATCTGGTGTTTCGGTTCCTGGACGACCCTCGAAATGCATGGTGAGTTCAAGGGTTGTATCTTTGCGAACGATATCGGCATGATGAATGTCAAACGCAGGATGATCTGCAGTCAGGGGAGCTTCAATCCGGTGTGCATATGCTGAGCTGTCAACCACGCCTGCGATCAGGGCGGCTCCAGCCAGGGAGAGAATACGTGCGTTCATTTTGCGATCCTTGCGTGAATAGTATCGAGTCGCTATTATGTATATTCGCGGACCACAAAAAAGTCAATCATTTAGTATCGAGTAGCTATCAAAATGAACACCGACGCACATAAAGCGGCAGATCTGATTGAACGGATAGCGCGCCTGATGCAGGCCGAAGAACAAAAAGGCCATCTAAACCCGGCACAATGGGAGGCATTACGCTATCTTGCCAAAGCAAACAGCTTTTCACGAACGCCAGCAGCGCTTGCAGAATATCTCGGCTCAACGCGCGGTACAGTCTCGCAGACACTGATTGCGCTCGAGAAAAAGGAGTGCATTAAGCGAACGCCCAGTGCACGTGACAAACGCTCGGTAGATATTGCCCTTACCCCTACGGGACAACAGAAGCTGGTAAATGACCCGCGACAAAAGCTAGCATCCTGCATCGAAGCAACCCGGAACGGTTTGTCCCTACAAGATGCCCTTTCTCAAGTCCTGAATGAGGCAATCCTTCGTAATAAAGGGAAAAGCTTCGGAATTTGTGCAAGCTGCCGCTTTTTCCTGCGCACGGACAAACCGGGAAACGCGGCCATGCCCAACCGTTGCGGACTTTTGAATGTGCCGCTGTCAGACAAGGACTCTGAAAAGATTTGTGTCGAACACGAAAAATAGTCTCACGCTAATCTGTCTTGTTCCCGTCATTCGCGGGTGTTGAGAAATATATTCTGCGCGATTGCAGCCCTACCCCAATCAAAGCCGGGTCAGAAAAAGTTCAAGAACTGCCCGATCTGCAAACATTGCCACTGCCCGTTTATGCAAACAGCGTCAGCAACCGCCAGGCAATCGGGCCCAGCATGGTCACAACGCCGATCCACATCAGCACCACACCCCAGTTCCGGTCGCGGTTGGTAAAGCCAAACCCCAGAAGACAAAAACCAACGATACAGATCACCAGAACAATGACGTTTTCATTCATCAGGTTCATGAAACTTCCCCAAAAAAGGTTTCCGGAGTCTCCCCCTGCCCCGGCCAATATCATTACCATATCGCGTTACTGAACGATTGGTCATTGATCCTGATCAGGGTCACCGGGCATTCGTTGCAATCGGAGCAATTTTGCGAAATTCGTGACAACGTGCCCTAAACGTTCGGGATTATTATACTTTTTGCTCTGCAAACCGGTAGCAAACCCGTTTGGAACGCGCAGGTTTCGGGGTTTTTGCGCCCTCATCACATTGTTGCAGCCGCACCCTCTTTGATTTTCCGATGGCTTCCTGTATGTTCGGGCTCCCGACGCGGCCAGGGCGCTCCCTCGCGCGCCGGAAGACAAAGATTTAACCATCTTGAATGGCAGCCGCGCTGTATTCCGGCAGCGGCCAGCAAGGGAGTATTCTATGAGCAAGATTCAAGTTAAGAATCCAGTCGTCGAGCTCGACGGCGATGAAATGACCCGGATCATCTGGGACTTCATCAAAAACAAACTGATCCTGCCTTATCTCGACATTGACCTGAAATATTACGATCTTTCGGTTCAGAAACGTGATGAGACCGACGATCAGATCACCATTGATGCGGCAAACGCCATCAAGGAACACCGCGTTGGTGTTAAATGCGCGACCATCACCCCGGACGAAGAACGTGTAACGGAATTCGGCCTGAAAAAAATGTGGAAGTCGCCGAACGGCACCATCCGTAACATCATCGGTGGTACCGTTTTCCGTCAGCCGATCATTTGCTCGAACGTGCCGCGTCTGGTTCCGGGTTGGACCCAGCCGATCGTTATTGGCCGTCATGCATTTGGCGACCAGTACCGTGCGACCGACTTTAAAGTTCCGGGCGCAGGTAAACTGACGATTAAATTCCAGCCGGCAGACGGCGGTGAAGCCATCGAACACGAAGTCTTTGACTTCCCGTCTTCGGGCGTTGCCATGTCGATGTATAACCTTGATGACAGCATCAAGGGCTTTGCGCGTGCCAGCTTGAACTATGGTCTTAACCTTGGCTGGCCGGTTTACCTGTCGACCAAAAACACCATCATGAAAGCCTATGATGGCCGTTTCAAAGATCTGTTTGAAGAAGTCTATCAGACTGAATTTGCGGATAAATTCAAAGCTGCTGGCATCACCTATGAACACCGCCTGATCGATGACATGGTCGCATGTGCCATGAAATGGAACGGTGGTTTCGTTTGGGCTTGTAAGAACTACGACGGCGACGTTCAGTCTGACACCGTGGCACAGGGCTTTGGCTCGCTCGGTCTGATGACTTCTGTTCTGATGACCCCGGATGGGCAGACCGTCGAAGCAGAAGCCGCACACGGCACCGTGACCCGTCACTATCGCCAGCACCAGCAGGGCAAAGAAACCTCGACCAACCCGATTGCGTCGATCTTTGCATGGTCGCAGGGCCTGAAATACCGTGGTGAATTCGATGGTACGCCAGAAGTCGTCAAATTTGCTGAAACCCTTGAAAAAGTTTGCGTCGACACCGTCGAAGCCGGCTTCATGACCAAGGATTTGGCACTTCTGATCGGCCCGAACCAGAAATGGCTGACCACCACCCAGTTCCTCGACAAACTGGACGAAGGTCTCAAAGCTGCAATGGGCTGATTGCCCAAAGCTTTGCGCCAATCAAGAAACCCCGCCGGTGCATCCGGCGGGGTTTTGTTTTTTATGCAGCATGCGAAAGACGCTAAACTTGGGTGGTCATCGAAAGGTCCGCGAAGCCAGTGCAAGCCAGACCTGATGAATTGACCAGCATGATGACCGCACCACGGCAAAAAAGAACCCCGCCGGTAAAGACCAAGCGGGGTTTTGAGTTTGCAACGGCCACGAGACAGACCGCAGCATACAAAGCAGGATCAACTGCTTTGGGGTTGGTTGTTATGAAACGGTATCACCCGTTTCAGCAGCATCCCCGGTATCCCCAACCGTGTCACCTGTATCGCCGGTATCACCAGTGTCACCAGTGTCACCAGTATCACCAGTATCACCAGTATCGCCTGTGTCACCCGTATCACCAATATCGCCTGTATCACCAATATCGGGTTCGCCATCGTCGGGCGTGTCATCACCAGCATCAGGACGGGTCAATTCTTTCCAGCCCTTGGTAATGATTTCCTGTTCGACGTCGGGATCAACATCAGGACCGGCTGGAGCGCCAAATACGCGTTGAATACCCGGCGGCAAGGCACCTGCAAGGCCCGGTGCCGTGGTTATGCCCCGTGGCATTGAACGGCCTTTAATATCGTCTTCTTCGTCGGTTTCGGTGGATGCCGAACGTGCGCCTTTAGACTGCAATCCAAGGCTGCTTGCGTTTGAGCGCGCCGCGGCACTGTTGCCCGGACCATCGGCGCCATTGCCATTTCCGCCGCCATTGCCCTTGCCATTACCGCCCGCGTTGGAGCTGTTGCCTGGGCCATCAGGGCCGCTTGGTCCACTGTCGCCGTTGGCACCACCGCCGCCGCCATTCCCATTCCCGCCACCGTTACCGCCGGCATTACCATTGCCGCCGCCGTTACCGTTACCGTTGCCACCGCCGTTTCCACCGCCATTGCCATTGCCGCCACCGTTGCCGTTACCATTGCCTTGGGCAAAAGCAGCATTATCGGTGAGGCCAAAATGGTCCGAACTGAAGGAAACCGGCGTTGCGATCAGGGCAAAGGCCCCGAAGCCCAGAATACCTGCCGTTGCAATCTTGGTGCGCAGAGTTTTCATCTCTTGGTTCGACATTGTTTTTCTCCAGTCCATTAGGTGGAAAGATGCGTTCATTTGGCAGGACAACGAAACCGCGATTGGTTTTCTTCCCCTGTCCTGAAAATTTTTCGCACATTTTTTTTGAAGTGTGATGGAAGAAACAGCACCGCGCGCGCGTTCTATACACAATATAAACAACAGAACCAGAACGGGACGGTTGGATTGGACACCGCACTAAAGACGGAACTGACAGACCTGTTACCGCGCGCGCTTCGATTTGCACGGTCATTGACGCGCGACGTTGTCGCAGCCGAAGACCTTGTGCAAACTGCCTATATCAAAGCCGTCGAACGCATTGATCAATACGAACAGGGCACACGTCTCGACAGCTGGCTTTATCGCATTATCCAGACAAGCTGGATTGATGAAAAGCGCCGCGAACAACGCCGAGGCAATGTCATTTCGTTTGAAGATGCGCGCGAAAGTGCACTTCCCGGACAGAGCCATGGTGGGACGGACAGATTGTTCTTACAGGCAGCGCTTGCTGCACTTGCCGAAGATCAGCGCGCAGCGGTCACACTGGTTCTTATTGAAGGATACAGCTACCGCGAAGCTGCCGACATTCTTGATGCCCCAGCAGGCACAGTGATGAGCCGCGTCGCACGGGCACGCAAGGCGCTTGCGATGATGCATGATGATGATAGCCAGAACACCAACCGTGACGACATTCAAAGAGGTTCGCCATGACCACAGCACTCACAGAACAAGACTATACACTGCTGTCGGCTTATATCGACGGCGAACTTGCCCCGACGGAATGCCGCAAGCTTGAGGACCGGATTGCCAATTGTCCTGTTCTAACACGGCAATTCAACGTCATGGCCGGACAATCCGTCATGCTGCGCAATCAGTCTGAACGACTTCTCAATGACGCGATCTATCCGGAGCTTTCGCAAAATATTGCGGATATCCTTGATCAGAAACCGATCTCTGGTCATGTGCATTCGACGGATAGAAAAGATCAGTCTGCTGCCATACGCAAGGCTGCCAACAGCAACAGTGCAATCTGGACCGGCATCGGGGCAGCAGCGGCGGTTCTGATCGCCTTTGTCGGGGGTAATGTGTTTAATCAGAATATGACCACGGACAACATTGGGGCTTTCACAACACCCAATGCTCAGTCTGCTTCCTATTCCCCTGTGAACAACCCGGTTCTGGACATGGAAATAAGCCAGACCTTGGAAAAAACGCTCAGTGGGAGTATCCGCAACGTAGCACTTGATCCCGATCATCGTGCCAACGAAGAAATCCAGATTGAACCGTTACGAACCTTCCGTCAGGCCGGGCGGTTCTGCCGGGAATATCGGGTTACTTTTCCGGTTAATCCGGTCAATAGCGACGGGCTTGAAGAGTTTTATGGCCGCGCCTGCCGGACGGATGAAGGTGCTTGGGAAACCGTGTATCGCCTGATCCCCGGCGTTGAGCTTCGCGATGCCGACACGCCCGACAGCCCGAAACAGAAACTTTAAGGCAACTGATAGCCCCGGCGTTCGGCGGCGCTGTCAGTTGCGATTGATCGTAGGACGCCCGAAATAAAAAGAATGAGCAGGATCAAGACAATGAGTACGTCAAAACTTCTGCGCCATTTTCTGGCGCTTTCTTGCGTTACGGGCCTGGGGACACTTGGCGCCTGTCAGACGTTTGAAAACACCATGAGCGATTTTTCCCAGTCCCTGAACAATATCAACGATGGACTGGGTGAATATGCTGAAAAAACCCCGAATACCGGTCCAGAACTTGGCACCGCATCCTTACCCGATTTCGGGATTGGGGACGCCTTTGTCTATGATAGCGGGCGCGCGATTTATGTCCGTGACATCGAGGGTGACCGCATTGAATGGAATGGCGGCGGCGACTATGTGTTTGAAACAACTGCCGACTTCACCGGCCCCAACCTTGATTGGTCTTATACAGATAAGGATGACCAAAAACGAACCGGCACCGCGACGATCAAGGAAAGATCTGAAAGCATCTGGCCGCTTGAAGTCGACAAGATGGTGCGTGTTTCAACCAGATCGGAAAGTACGGCCCCAGATACTGGTGAAACCAACACCTATGAACAATGGTTAACCTGCAAGGTCCCGGCAACTGAGACGGTAACGGTTCCTGCGGGCACGTTTGACAGTTTTGTCGTGGAATGTTCGCGGTACTATAAACAGTGGTGGATGCAAACAACCACGTGGTGGTACGCGCCAGAAGTCGGGTTTTATGTCAAACGTGAACGCAAATGGAATTCCGGACAGGACCAAAGCGAAGAACTGACCACCTTTGGTCCGGCACCGGCAAAAATTCCCGAACGCGATCGTCAAAGCCTGAGTAAAACCGTTCAGGCCGCGCTTGAAAACAACAATTCCGGTGAAACACAAACTGCATCATTGGCAACGCTTGAGATTGCAATCACACCGCTCAAGACCGTTCAAACTGAAAAAGGTGTCTGGTGTCGTACCTACCGGCAGGAACTGACCGCCCGCAACCGCACCAGTCAGCAGATAAAATCAGCCTGCCGCACGGATGACGGCTGGGTTCTTGAAGATGACGTTTCCGATCCAGCCACGTCGTAAATTGGGCTCCCCGACATTGGGTGAGCACCATCGCAAAAGCCCATTTTAAATATACGGGCTTGATACTGCCCTATATTGGAACCCATTGCGAAAGGCCCTGCCGAGATATCTTGGCGGGGCTTTTTTGCACTGTGTTGTTGGTATTAAGGACTTAACGGGCCATAAGACCTATTGTGCCTTGCCTGCAAATCAATCTTAAATAGATTATTACATTCTTTTTGAATATGATCCGGGTGTCTTCCTTGACCGGACGTTTGGGTCGTCATTGCTCTGTTATCTGGGCAATGGCCCATTATTCGGGGGATGGACATTGGGGGCCGCAATGACCTATCTGCAAAACCATACGATTTTGTCTTCGAACGATTTAGATGAGGTTCGCGAGTCCATCATGGATCTTGCCTCGCGGCATGACTTTGATATTAAGGGGCCGAATGCGGAATTGAATGTCCGTGTTGCCGCCGTGGAGTCTGGTGACATCAGCCTAATGCATGTGACTCTCGATGCGACCAAACTCAGTGTGACTTCTTCTGAACAGGATCCGGACGGGCTGCTGTTATATATGCTTACCAGTGGCTCGGGGGTTGCCCAACATTGTGGAAAAGAGCTGACATTCTCAGCCGGTCGGGGGTTCATGCGTGACTTGGCTGCACCGGTAAGCGCCACGGAAGATAACTTCGGCGCCTTCGTCCTTAGGTTATCAAAGGAAAAATTGAAAAATCATGCGCGTTCTCTGGTTGGCGAAGACATCGATTTGATGGGATTGAGTTTCGATCCCGCGATTGATTCCTGTGCGCTTGGTTGGACTATTTTCCGCAATACAGTTCACTATGTCGCCGAAGCACTTGATGGTCCCTTGCGCGAAATGCACAATCCAATCGTCACAGCACAGATGGAAGACATCCTGTTAACCCAGTGCCTAAGCCTTCTGCCCAACAGCTATCAGGACACCATGAATGGCCGTGATGCCACGATGGTTGTTCCATTTTACATCAAACGTGCGCGTGATTACATCCACGCCCATGCCGACAAGAAAATTGGGCTTGCCGACATCGCGGCTGTAGCTGGGTGTGGGTATCGCGGAATACAACGGGGGTTCTTGGATGCGTATGGTAAGACCCCGATGGCCTATTTGCGCATTGTTCGATTGAGACGCGTCCGGGCAATCTTGCTGGCAGAGTTAGACGGACATGCGATCTCGGACGTCGCGAAACAGTGGGGCTTCACACACATGAGCCGTTTTGCACAGGATTATTATCGGGAGTTTGGCGAACTTCCATCCGATACCGTCCGTAAAAACGCATAGAGCATCTCCCTCCAATATCCGAAAAACGGCCGCAATATCCGAAAAGCGTCATAAACGTATGACCGCTTATGAATACGTGTTTCCTTATCGCAGCACCTGTTCAATTCTCTGCGCGGGGATTGGGCCGTCTTGTCTTCATTTTCAGACGTGACGGAGACTGGGGAACACTCTGTTCAGTGGACAGTCCTGAAACTTGTCAGGACTGTTCTTTGACAGCATTCAACGCTTTGGCCTTGCTCTTTAGAGACTTGGTGTGTCGCTGATTGATCTGCTGTCAGGCAATCATTTCGGGTTATCCCGGTTCTTCTCATCCCCAACGCAGTCCATGGGAAAATCCCGTGGCATTTGCGCTTTGATCTTCGATCCATCGCAGGATTACAGGCGCAAAAGACAACATGTTTTGGTTGAGGAATGACCCATGGGAACCCGTTTTCGGTCCGCGGACACAGTCTGGCGAACTTTACTTGTCCTGATTGTTTTCATCATCGGTGCTTTGGCAAATGCGTCTGATGCAAAAACACAATCACTGACGATCGTATCCGGATCGCCCCCAGAGGAAGGCCATGTGATTTGCGGTGCGATGGATTTGAAGACGGGTAAGCTTATGCCGCCTTGTGGTTTTGGTAAGGCGACGAAGACCCGCAATGCCGTCGGTAGATGCCCAAACGGGTCTTTCTTTGATATTGGAACGTGGTCCTGTTTCTCCTGCCCAAGTGGTTACAACCGAACCGGTTTCGCGGTCGATACGCCGAAAGCCTGTTCCAAGCAAATTTCCACGCAATACACAGGCGCGACGCGAACAGGCAAGCATAAGGCTTGTCCTAAAGGGTCGTTCTTTGACGGTCGCAACGGCGGCGAGTGCTGGGCTTGCCCGGCCGAGTTCGGACGCACCATGTCCTCGGTGGATTCTTGGGATGCCTGCGGCAAGATTTTTGAAGACGCGCGCCGGGCCGAATTCATCGACCGGGTTTGCCCCGAAGGGGCGTTCCCCGATCTCAATGGCAGCTGCTACACCTGTCCGGACGGTTTCAGCCGCACCATCAATGCGGTGACAGGAAGCCAAGCGTGTTTCCGAAATGAATCATTGGTGTCGGCGACCAAAATGGCCTCTTTATCATGTCCGGCCGGGGAACATTTCGACTTCATCGACGGGGGAACCTGCTGGTCATGTCCGGTGAATTCGGTCCGGTCGGTTTATGGCGTTAAGACCAATCAGGCTTGTGAATACCTTACCATGCGTTGGGAACCCGCAAGACGCACGCCGAATGGGTTGTTCGGTCTGCCTGGCGCCCATGAGATTGTTGCCGAGGTGATTAAGGACCGTACGCTGATCGATGAAGGCATCACCAATTACATCGCAGCAGCTGGACTCAATAAAGCCAAAACAGACGAGCTAAAAGCCGAAGCTTGGAACCTAATCCTGACGGAACCCGAGGAATCGGTGGTCCTAAAGGCGGCCGTTTATATGCATGTTTTCAACGTGATCAAAAGAGGGCCAAAGACCAAGCCTGAACGGGACTTGTTGAACTATATGGCCTTGTACGTCCAAAAATCCCGGCTTTTGGTGGCGACAGAAATGCAAAGCGTCTGGCAAAGCTGGGAGCGCGGCTTGAAGGTAGTGCGTCCAGGTATGTCAGACGGCTTGAATCCCAATGATATTGGTGTTCGTCCGCCACAAATGGAAGACCAGGTAGGCGACATCATGTTACTTGCACCTGGTGCTGCAGTTGTCGTTGCATATGCAGGGCTTGGGGCCGCAACGATTGTATCAACGTCCGTCGCCAAAGCGGTGGGGACGGTTGGCCAAGCAATTTTTCCCTACCTGAAAGAAGGCATTGAACAAACAACGAGAATAGTAGCAACGACGAGTAATGTCGCTTCCACCTCTATGGCATTTATGGCGCCGACAATGATTATTTTGACCGCAAGCTCGATTGTCGCCAGCATCGGAACCGATATTGCCCTGGATCAGATCAAACAGTCATCCATTATCACTGACGCCCTGGCGAACTCGCAAAAGCCCGTAAACTTATCCCGCCTTCTATTGACCGATAACGGGCGGACAGAGGTATTAACGAACTGGGGCCTCATGACCCAGGAGTCGATCAAGCCGCAAGTACAGACTTGGGCGAAATTGATGCCGTCTGATAAGGCACAGAGCGGCGTGACGTTTGAAGACGGCAAGGTTGTTGTCGGCAACTTCGATATCGATACTGCTATTGATGGCGGCCAAACTAAGAATGACACAATCACGTTAACCCAGATTGAATCGATCAGTATTGACGCCTCGGCCGGGCGTTCGGCGAAATGGGACCTTGTACCGGGAGAAGCCACCGATGTCGCAATTGGAACGGATGGAACGACGTATGTAATCGGCATGACCAAGGCCGGTGGCGGGTATGAAATATTTAAACGCGCGAAAACCGCAAAGCGATGGACCAAAATGTCCGGTGCGGCAACCCGTCTTGCCGTTTCCGATAATGAGGCCTGGGTCGTCAACGAAACGGGGCAGATATTTTCCCAATCGGGGTCCAAATGGCGGCGTATTCCCGGCCCGGCGGCACAGGATATTGGTGCCAGTGCCAAGGGTGTCTGGATCATTGGTGTGGATGGCAGCATCCATTTCCGCGACGGAAACCGCTGGCAAAACGTTGCCGGATCGGCAAAACGGATCGACATTGATCAGAATGGTCGACCCTGGGTCGTGAACGACAAAGGCGATATCTATGTCCATGACAACAACAGGAAGTGGGAGAAGCTTCCTGGTACTGCTGTCGATATTGCGGTTGATATCCCAGGTGCAGCGATCATCGTTGGCACGAACGGCAAGACTTACCTGTTCAATGGCAAGAAACGCGATTGGGATATGATTGCACAAGACACGGAGTCTAACGCCGTCGGTGCTGGCGGCGGGCAGGTATGGCGCCTGACCAAGAACAATCAAATTTACCAGATGGAATAAGGGAAAAGGGCTGAGGCAATTTCAGCCCTTTTCGTTCTGTTTTTCAGTTTTTGATGGCTTTGGCAATCCGGACAGTCTCGTACCCCGGATTGCCAAAGATCGAATGATAAATGGCCGTCGGCGCCGGGGGGCGCTTTGCATTTAAGCAATTAAGACGGTTGATTCTTTGTGGGGAAGTGGCGCTTGGTCCAGATACGTAAACAATTTAAACGCGATCCGATACTTAAGACGTCCTTTAGGGGCGCATTGGTTCTATCAACGTTGCTGGTTGCGGGTTGTCAGACAGCAGGTTTGATGTCTGATGGCGCCTTGGGTGGTAATGCAACGCCGTCAGTGGCGCGCGATATTGCCCAAAAACCGGTTCTCACACATTCCGTCGTCCAAGATGATGCCGTTCAAGTACTAGTGCGCGAAAGTATTAACGCACTGGAAGCCCAGAACATGGATGAAGCATCACGCTTGATCAATCTGGCTTTGAAACTTGATATCACCAATCCGGATTTGCAGTTTCTCAACGGTTTGACCTATCACCTGATGGGGGTTCAGGGCGACGCCAGCAAGTTCGAGCTGGCCGAGCAAGGATACAAACAGGCGCTTAAATTCGACCCCGGGAACTTGTCGGCCAATTATCAGTTGGGCCTTTTGTATATGGACCAACGGCGTTATGTCCTCGCACAGGGCTATTTCGCGGCCGTCGCCCTTCATCGTGGTGACGACCCGGCGGTGCTGTATAGTCTGGCATCCGCATCATATTATGCCCGTGACCCCAAAACGGCGGAAGCCGCCCTTAAACACTTGCTGGCTGTGGCCCCAGAGACCAAGGAGCAGCCCGAAGTCCTGAAAGCCGCCGCATTGTCGTTGGCGGCGATGGATGATCGTGCGGGGGCATCGTCGTTTGTATCGGCCTATCGCAAGGCCGTTCTGGGACCGGAAACGATCGCATATCTCGAAGACCGGGTTCAGGGATGGCAATCGTTCTATGACAATGATGCCAAGGTTATGATGGCACAATATGGCAATGATCCATATGGTCCGGGCAACAATCCATACGGTTCCAGTGATCCCTACGGTGCGGCGGCACCTGCTCCTTACGGTGCAGCACCCGATCCCTATTCTCAGCAGCAGGGGGGATATGGCGCCCCCTCCGCGCAAGGTAATTCAGGACAGCAAGGTTTTGCCGATACAAGCATGGTGGTGGTCGATGTTGTCTTGATCGGAACCCAGGAAGATGTTCGCAATTCGCGTGGAATCAATCTGTTGAACGGATTGCAGTTGCAGTTTGGCGACCCCCTGACCGGGACGGCGGGGTTTGGCTATGGATCGACACGCACCAAGGATTATTTGAATACCGGACTGGAGGAAAGCACGCAAACAATCACACGCGCAATCAGCATTCCAGCCGTGACATATTCCTTGAACATTGCCAATTCCGCTGATGCGAACAATCAGGTTTTGGCCAAACCAAGTTTGGTCGCACAAGCCGGGCAAACGTCGGAATTCTTCTCGGGAACTGAAATTCTTGCTGCGGCGGTTTCGGGCGGAAATGGTGACAGCGTGTCGGTGCAAAAGGAGGTTGGCGTCAAACTTGCCGTGACGCCGGAAATTTTGCCCGACGATATGATCCGCTTGCATGTGGTCGCAGAGCGTACCTTCCTGACCGACCCGTCCAATTCAGTGGTATTTGAATTCCGTCTCGACACCACCAAAACCAATGTGAACTCGACCGTAACCATGAAGTTCGGCGAGACATTGGTGCTGGGCGGATTGAGCGAGCGCGAAACATCCAAATCAGCCGATGGCGTGCCCGGCTTGATGGATATTCCGATCCTTAATCTGTTGTTCTCTCAGCGGGTTGAGCGCCACTTCGAACGGTCTGTCCTGATTTTGATGACGCCACGCCGCCCCCTTTATGCCCGTCGCGCACAGGTTGATCGCGATGGCATGATCGAGGAAATGTCAGATCTGGAACGTGACATTGAACGTCTTGAGCAACGTCACAAGGATTGGTTTACACCGCGCGCGACCTTTAGCGAAGTCATTGAAAAGCTTCAAGGACGTGAATTCTTTGAGGAATTCAGAAACGGGGATGTGAAAATTCAGTCTTGGCAAAACGATGCCACCGGCCAGCAACACATTGCGATGGTGCGTGACCGGTTGCTTGATCAATAACGTTTTATTTTTAGAAACTGTGATGCGAGGTCGTCCGATGACGTTGGCGATAGTGCGGTTTTGTCTGGTTTTGTTCTGCGTCGTGCTTGGTGCGGTCATGCTTCTCAAGGGTGCTTGGGCGCAAGAGATACCAACGGCTGCGAATTGGACCCGCCTGCCCGGTACGGCTGTTGATATATCGATCAACAGTCAGGGGCAGGCCTATGTTGTGGCCCCAAATGGCACGCCGTGGCGCTGGGATGCGCTGGAACAACGCTGGCGCAAAATGTCCGGCGATTTCGTCCGGATTTCAGCAGCAGAGGGAAACCGCCCATGGGCGGTCAACGCAGAGGGCGCGGTTTTTCGCTATAACGGTTTGTGGTGGGAAAGCAAAGACACAGACGTTGCAGATGTCGCCGCCGACGCGCAGGGTAATGTCTACATCGCCAAGGTGAGTGGTGACATCAAAAAATGGAACCCCTTGCGCAGTGAATGGCAACCAGTGGAAGGTCAGGCATATCGCATCGCATTGGACATGGCGGGAAATCCGTGGGTCGTAACCCGTGATCGTCGTATTGCCGCGTTTGATGGCAAAAACTGGGGGGTCCTGCCCGGACGTGCCGTCGACATTGCCATTGGCGGGAACGATACGGTGGTGATTGCCGATGCCGAGGGCCGAATAAGGGTTTGGAACGACGGTCAGCGCAGTTGGCAGGCAGTCGCCGGAGTTGAAGGTGTAACAGCGGCAGCGGCAACCCCCGACGGCGGGCCATGGGCTGTCCTCACGGATGGCGTCATTATGGCGACCACCCTGTTGGTCGCACCAGAGAAAATCAAAACCGAAGAAGGCCGGGCACCGGAAATAAAGGCACCTTTGGCGGTCGCCCCTATCGATACCGCCCCCGTCGCCATTGCCCCGGGGGTTTCGGCGGCACCTTTAACACCATCAGGAGCGATTGCGCCACCAGCCCAAGTACCACCGGCGACCACAGCGCCAGTTCAAACAGCAGCGACGCTAAGCGCGTCGCCGGTTTCCCCGCAAACTGGCGCAACCGGGCAAACTGGCACCAAGACCGTCGACCCCGCAGCAGGGAACGATGCCACGATTGATCCGGTCGCGGTGACAACGAACGAAGATATTACCTTTGTGAACACTCAAAAGACCGCCTCGGCACTGGCGATCGGGCGCGATGGCAGTGTGTTTGGCCTGGATGCTGCGGGCAATGTCCTGCGGTGGTCGAACAGTCGTAAACAGTTCGAAAGTTTCCCCGGCACCTTGGTGCGTCTTGCGGTTGATGCACTGGGAAACCCGTGGGGCATTTCCACTTTGGGGCGGGTGTTTCGCCATACGGGAAATCTATGGAAACAAATCCCCGGTGCGACGGGGTCTGACATTGCCATTGGCGGGGACGGGTCTGTGGTGATTGCCGATGCTTCGGGCACTTTATCGAAACTCAATGACGCCATGACCCGGTTTGACCGTATTTCCGGACAGGGCCTTCTGGTGGCGGTGGCCCCGGACGGCATCCCTTGGACCATCCGTTCTGACCAATTGGTGCAGCGTTGCGCGTCATCACCCTGCGAAATTTTCGCGCAAAAAGCTAAAAGCATCGCAATTGGTCCGGATGGCAGTGTCTATGTGGTGTCCGACAAGGACCTTCTGATGCGTCTGGACACGGATACAAAGACCTTTGACGTGGTGCGCACACCCGGCCATACACCACAAAGTGTCGCAGTGGGTCCAAATGGGTATCCTTGGGTAGTAACCAAGGACACACTTGTTCTGGCCTCCAAATTCTTTGAACGTGATGAACAGGCTGACCGTCTTGTCGCCGCGTCAACCGTCGGCGATACCACCGGCACCGGCGACACCGCCGCAGTGGTGGATGTTACATCCGAAAGCGCCTTTACGTTTTCAAAAAACATTAGCTTCGACACCTTTGCCACGAACCTAAACACGATTGAAGAATTTGCCGTGGGGCAAAATGATGATGTCTATGTCTATGGCCAACCGCAAAACCAGGGCGCGAAACAGTTTTTGAAATTCAACAGCACGACAGAGAAATTTGAAGAAGTTTCTCTTTCATTTAATCAAAACCTGCAAAATATCGACGTTGCAAGCGATGGCACCATTTGGACGACCCAAAACGGATCGGTTTATCAACTGTCATCAACGGGCAGCGTGCGACGCACCTATTCAGTCACATCGGGCAGTATCGGCAGTTTATCGATTGGCGCGGATGGCACGGTTTACGTCGTGATTAGCCAAAAGCTTTATCAACTTAAACCCGGAACAAACGCGTTTACCAAGTTTAGCAATGATGACGTTAGTAAGGTCGCCATTGGTCGGGCGGGCGATGTGTGGATTGCTGATTCTAATAATAACGTCCAGCAATTTACGGGTACAAAATTTGAAAATCGCCCGCGGGGTCAAAGCGTTAGCGCAGAAGACGTTGGGGCGGGGACAGACGGAAGTATTTATATCACTTCCTGGAGTGGCAGCCAGTACGTTCTGAAAAAATGGAATGCCACAAACAACTCGTTCGACACGGTCAAAAATACAAATGCCAACAAGGTCGATGTGGTGTCCGATGGCCGCCCCTGGATTGCCAATACCAGTTCAAGTACAGACGTGAAGCGCGCAGAAGATTAGGGTTGAACAATTTGATGCTGCCCGCGTCGGGGACAAGATCAACGCCGCGCCTAATACCGTGCTTGAGACAGAATTTTTTCAAGCTCACCACTCTCGCGCAACGTGGCTAGACCGGCATTGAAATCCTTGATGATCCTTTGTGCCGATGGGTGATTGACGCCGACAACGAAATACAGCGGCATGTTCGACAGGCTCTGGCCAATATGGTCGAAATCATCAGGCGAAAGGTCTGCCTCTGACATGGCATTGAGGGCCTCTGGTACCGGGGATACGACACTGTCGACCCGTCCTGCCGCCAGCAGCTTAAAACAGGTTTTCATATCGGGCGGCGACACACGTTTCGCCTGTCCCGATGCCAAAAGTTTTCCGGTATGGCCAAGTTCCCCATGCCCCAATGGCAGGCAAAGCGACTTTCCCAGAAGATCTATATTGTCATCATATTTTTCGTGTTTTCTGGCAAACCAGCCATAGGCCGACAGGTTGGTAATCGGTTCGGAAAACAGCACCAGTTTCTTGCGCGATGGTGTCTGGGCATAGGGGAACGTGCCATCCACCCGTCCCTCAACGGTCATTTCAAACCCTTTGAGCCATGACCGCCAGATCACCGAAACATTTTGATAGCCCATGACATCGAAACTTCGGCGGACAACTTCGGTAACAATACCGCCCCCATCATATGCCCGGTCAGCAAAAGGCGGGAAAGCATCCCCCGTAACCAAACGCATTTCCTGACGCAGGTCATCTGCATATGCGGGCACATTTACAGGCATCGCTGCCGCAAAGCTTGCCAATGTCACGGCAGCATAAAAGATGCGTCGTACTGCAAATGTCATTACGCGGTCTTCACCGTCTGTTTCGTACATCCTATAGGTTAGAAAAACTCACCCGCTTTTCAAGGTTGCAATTATATCAAAACAGCCTTCAAACCTTTGACATACAAAAAGTCCCGGCCAGAACAGATGACTGAACAGACCGGGGCTTTTGCATTATAGTTTGGCGCACGTGGCACCGTAAAACTTTACGATGCCGCCTTGCGGACGAAGTTTCCGTTCTGGAAATCGTCAAACGCCTGCATCAGGTCTTTCTTACTACTCATGACAAACGGGCCATAACGCACGACCTCTTCACGTAAGGGGCGTGCGGCAATCACCAGCATCCGGGCGCCATCTTCACCGCCCGTAAGCGTCACCCCCTCCCCATTGGCCAGAACAGCCAGATGATGGGTCGGGACGTCTTTCTGCGCAACCACGGCCTCCCCGATAAAGACATAGACCACGGCTGCGTGCCCCTTGGGCAACGGGATGGTGACCTCGGCTCCCGCATCAAGTTTGACATCAACAAAAACAGGATTTGTCGAAATGCCATTGATCGGGCCGGCTTTGTCAAACATTTCACCCGCCAGCAAACGCAGGTTCACCCCCTTGGCCGGTGAGAATTCCTGAACTTCGTTTGGCTCAAGGTTCTGATAGCGCGGATCAATCATTTTGTCCTTTGCTGGCAAATTGATCCAAAGCTGGAATCCCTGCAACAGGCCGCCTTCCTGTTCAGGCTTTTCCGAATGAACGATCCCGCTTCCCGCGGTCATCCACTGTGCACCGCCAGAACGCAAAACGCCCTCATTGCCCATGCTGTCCTGATGGCGCATCGCCCCTTCGACCATATAGGTCACGGTCTCAAAACCGCGATGGGGATGTTCGGGGAAGCCTGCGATATATTCATCGGCATTATCGGTCGAAATCGAGTCCAGCATCAGGAACGGATCAAGCATATCAAGCTCTGGCGTCCCGATGGACCGTTTAAGCGACACACCCGCACCATCGGATGTATCCATCGCCCGTAAAACCTTGGCGACATTGCGAAGATTGGAAACAGCGTCGGACATGGGTGACCTCCTGTATTTTGATGCGCCCGCAAAACCGGGCAAATGTCATACCCCACTTTCGCACAAAACTGTCGCCAAACAAGGTTCAATCAGGCACCTGATTGTTTCCCTATGACCAACAAACACGTCTGAAGGTCGCCTTTGGGCCCAAGCCCATATCAAAGGCAGCCCCGGTTTCCCAAGGCTGCCTTTGGTGGTTTACGTGATTGCGACTGATCGTGATCAGCCCGCCAGTTTTGCGGCCAGTTCGGCAACGTGGTTACCCTGGAACTTGGCGATATCGAGTTCGTTTTGCGACGGTTGGCGTGAACCATCCGCACCCGCAAGCGTACCCGCACCATAAGGCGACCCACCGGTGATTTCGTCCATATTGGTCAGGCCCGCACAGCTATAAGGCACACCAACAATCACCATTCCCTGATGCAGAAGCGTCGTATGGGTCGAGGTGATGGTGGTTTCGTGACCGCCATGCTGGGTCCCGGTGGATGTAAACACAGAACCAATTTTGCCAATCAGTTTCCCTTTGGCCCAAAGGCCACCGGTCTGATCAAGGAACGTGCGCATCTGACCGGGCATATTGCCAAAGCGGGTCGGCACACCAAAGATGATCGCATCATATTCAGGCAATTCGTCAACCGTGGCGACCGGGGCTGCCTGATCAAGCTTGGCACCCGCACCCTTTGCCACGTCTTCGGGCATGGTTTCAGGCACACGTTTAACATCGACATGGGTTCCGGCCACACCGCGCGCGCCGTCGGCCACGGCATTCGCCATGGTTTCGATATGTCCGTACATCGAATAATAAAGCACGAGAACTTTAGCCATTATCGCCTCCTTGGTTGAATTTCATCGCCTGCAATAGTGCCGTTGCAGGCACGCATTGGGAACGTGAAAGTTAGAAACAGTCTGGTGCGCATAACGCAACAGACTGTAAAATGTTTGAGTTTATCAGCACATCAGGATGCGGGATGTTCGGCCAGATATTGCACGACCTGATCAGGGAAATCGGTGAAGATTCCATCAATCCCGGCATCATCAAAAATTGCATCAAGCGCAATATCCATATCCCCCGCCCATTTCGGCAATTGATCGGCACGCAGGGTATAGGGATGGATCATCAGTTGCGCACGCTGGGCGGCAATCAGGGTTGGCGTCATGATGGCCTTACCATCCGCACTTAGCCCTTCGATAACCTGGGGCAACCATGGACCGATCCCATCGACCACGCCGGCCATTTCGACGATACCATCGTCGGATTTCAGATAGTCGTAATCGGTACCTTTGGGCGCGCCCCACCTGTTCTCGCCAATCAGCTGAACCAGCTTACCCTGATAGCCAAGCTCATTACGGATGCGCTTGGTTTCCGTCCAATCAAACGACTGCACAAAGGAATTGGACGAAGGATTGTTATATCCCCATTTTTCCAGCACCGTGATCACGGTCTTGGCGATGTCCTTGCCTTCGGCATGATGGAATGCCGGATCCTTGATTTCCGGGTAAATTCCGACTTCACGTTTATTGGATTTATTCAGCCCCTGGATCATCATGATTTCTTCATCAAGGGTCGGGATTTTAAACATCCCGAATTCCTTGGGAAAACGTCCGCCAAAAACCTGCTCGCCGGTATCGGCCTTGAACCGTTCGGTGACATTCAGGGTTTTGAGTTCAGCAAGCGTGAAATCAATCGCGTAATACCGCCCGTCTTCGCGTTTGCGATCGGGGAATTTGGCTGCGACATCGGTGGTGGTATCAATGTGAATATCATGCAGGATGACCGGCACACCGTCCTTTGACAGCACCACGTCCTGTTCGATGTAATCCGCCCCCATGCCATAGGCCAGTGCCACAGCAGGCAAGGTATGCTCAGGCAAATAACCCGATGCCCCGCGATGGGCAATCACCATTCTTTCCTGGGTAATATCCTGTGCCGCCGCAGGTGTAACACCCAGTCCCGGCGCCATCAGAAATCCTGCGACCGACAGGCCGACACTCAACAGCGCCGTGCGGATCATTTTTTGTACCAGCATCCCAAATTCCTTAAATTCCATGTGCCCCACCATGTTTCCGGCAGGGTTTTCTGGACTATAGGCTCAGCTTCATCACACACAAACGCGCCAATGCGCCGTTTTTATGTTCTTCATGAAACTGTTACACGTTAGGGACAACGCATGGTGATCGATTGAGTTCCACAATTACCCGTCGGGTGTATCCGTACTGCCAAGAAATTCCGACGCAATCTCCGCCAGAAAATCAGGCAGCACACCGTAAGCATAAGGCGCGTAAAGCCGTTCATGACGCTGATGATATTCACGTCCCCATGGTCCGATATTGACCACCGGATAGCGTAGCGCATCCGCCACCGGATGATCGACCAATTCGGCAATCGGGGTGTTCGCGGCGATGATTTCAGTATTGCCCACATCCGGCGCATGCCCGAAAAAGCTCATATCGGAAATCCCCATGAAATAGCCACGGTGACAAATCTCCGTTTTATGGCGGGCCTCGATCGTGGACCGGGCCCGATCAATGGCATCCAGGAAAACCCTGTCGGTTTCTTGGTTCGGATCGACATGGACCGGCGGGTAATGCAATCCGGCAACCCCGACCACCACGGCCGGACCGCGCAAATGGGCCTCGTCAAGCATCGCACGCACCAGCTTGCGGCTGCGGTTCAGTGGATTACCCTCCGCCGCACTTGCGGTTGAAACGGCATCAATCCGATCAAGCGCGCCCTTCCCGCCAGCGCCAAATGCCATATCGCGTAATTGCGCCACCGTTAAAACACGCAAAGGCGGCACCGGTGCGGGGGCAGCTTGCTGGTTGGCCTTGGCATAAGACTTGGCATTTTGTTCAAACCGCTCCAACGCCCGGTTGCCGGCCGTGGTCACGATGTCGGTAAAATCGGCCATCAGGTCCGCACAGCTTTTGCCCATCACCAGCCAGTTAAACGCCATCCAAACATGTTCCGGCGTGGTGACCTCATAATTATCGCGCAGGTCGCGGGCTTCGAGACAGACCGGGGGTGGGGCCGTTTCATGCGTACCGCTGTCACATAAATCGCTGTTGGCTTCAATCGCCCCCATTATTTCAGATGCCATCGCGTGGGCAGAAATGCCGTCAAACGGATATCCGACATGGGTCGGCAACCCGGCCACCAGCGCAAAGGGCAACAATTTGCCGACCGATCCATGGAAAATGGCCCTGCCGATTTCACCATTTGCCGGATCGCTGCTGGCGTCCAGATTAACCCCGCCGACAATCTCGATATCCCAGCGTCGAGATAGCTCGGGCAAGGCATTGCGCAAACTGCGCATCCCACAGGAATTGCGTTCCTCATCCGGAGTAAGGAACAAAACGACATTGCCCTGTCGCTCAGCTTGCTGGCTAAAATGTTCGAGAAAGGCAATGCCTGCCGCATCACCGCTTTTCATATCCAGCAACCCACGACCGGGAATGAAATCGCCGCTTTGAAAATCACGCAGTGCCAGTTTTTCGGCCTCACTTGGCGTCGCCCGTCCGGACAGATCGCGTATCAAGGCATCACGCAATTGATCGGGGCTAAAAGCCAGATGTTTCAGATCGTGATAGTTTTCAATCGACACCACATCGAAATGCCCAGCCATTGCCAGTGTCTGTCTCGATGCCTGTCGCCCGGTGCCCCGCACCAGCGCCACGACACTTTTTGCCATTTTTGCACCACCGGCAACCGGATGGCTGTCGATCACGGCGATATCGCCGGGATTGTCCCGAAAATAGGGAATTTCACTTAGAATTTCGACAATCAAACCGGTGATATCAGCTTCGCCAGCCGTGCCGGTAACACTGCCAAACCGGGTCAGTCGGTCGGCAATTTCAGCAGTCCGGGCATAAGGCGCCCACGGAGTGTCAGACGTGGTCATGTGATTACTCCCTAATGATAGAGGCAATAATATGCCGCGCCAAAATCATTTAAAACGTCAATTTAGTGGAATTTTGCGCGACAAACTGACACTTTCATCAGAACAATTGCTGAAATCGTCAAATCCAAAGAGCCCGCCATGGATGATCTTGATCGTCGCCTGCTTGCCGAACTGCGTATCAATGCCCGGGCTTCGGTCCCGAAACTGGCTCAACTTTTGGGGGTCGCGGCTGGTACAGTCAAAACCCGGATGGACCGCCTAACCGAACAGGGCGTGATTGCCGGTTTCACGGTCCGCCTGCGTGACAATGCCGCGGACGGGACCATTCGTGGGATGATGATGATTGAGCTGTCGGGCAAGAACGTCAAATCCATGGTGGCAACCTTGCGCAAGAACCTTGGATTTTCTGCCCTGCATACCACCAATGGCCAATGGGACCTGATTGCAGAAATTCAGGTGCCCGCCCTTTCCGATTTCCATCAGACCGTGACCACGGTCCGCGCCATGGAAGGCATAGCCAAAACCGAAAGTTACCTGTTTCTTGGGCCGGCCTGATTGGGAGCCTGAATGTACGCATGTATGGACTGCGTGCGGGCTTTAACGATTAAGCTCCCCGGTCATGCGATCCAGCCCATCAAGCGTCAGCGGGAACATGCGTCCTGCCATCAACTGATGCATGATCTGGATTGATTGATGGTACGGCCACCAATTTTCCACCTGCGGGTTGATCCATGCCGCATGGTCGAAATGATCAAGCAGGCGTTGCATCCACACCGCCCCGGCTTCTTCGTTCCAATGTTCAACTGCACCACCTGGATACGTAATCTCATACGGGCTCATGGTCGCATCGCCGACAATCACCAGCTTGTAATCCGATCCATAGGTATTGATCACATCCCACGTCGACACCTGATCAGATCGGCGGCGTGCGTTGTCCTTCCACAACCCTTCGTAAGGGCAATTGTGGAAGTAGTAATATTCAAGATGTTTGAATTCGGTTTTGACCGCTGAAAACAATTCTTCGCAAACCTTGATATGGTCATCCATCGATCCACCAATATCAAACAGCATCAGGACCTTAACCGAATTGTGCCGTTCGGGGCGCATTTGCACGTCAAGCCAACCCTGACGCGCGGTTGATGTGATCGTGCCGGGCAAATCAAGCTCATCGGCCGCCCCTGTGCGCGCCCATTTGCGCAATCGACGAAGTGCGATCTTGATGTTGCGCGTGCCGATTTCAACACTGTCATCAAGGTTCTTAAACTCGCGCTTGTCCCAGACTTTTACCGCGCGACGATGGCGTGATTTGTCCTGCCCGATCCGCACACCTTCGGGGTTATAGCCATAGGCGCCAAACGGCGATGTGCCTGCCGTTCCAATCCATTTATTACCGCCCTGATGACGGGATTTTTGTTCTTCTAGACGCTGTTTTAACGTCTCCATCAGCTTTTCCCAGCCGCCCAGTGATTCGATTTCGGCCTTTTCTTCCTCAGACAGAAATTTCTCGGCCAGTTTATGCAACCATTCCTCGGGGATCTCGGTTTCAGCCACCTCATCCATCCCGTCGGCCAGATCAATCACCCCTTTGAAGTGTTCGGAAAAGACCCGATCAAATTTATCAAGGTTGCGCTCGTCTTTCACCAGACTTGCGCGCGCCAGATAATAGAAATCCTCAACCGAATATCCCGCCAATCCCTTTTCCACCGCCTCAAGCAATGTCAGGTATTCACGCAAGGATACCGGAACGCGGTTTTCTTTGAGCTTATAGAAAAAGCCGGTGAACATTGCGCTTACCGCCCTTCGCGCCGGGTCATGAAAGCCAACCGTTCAAACAGATGCACGTCCTGTTCGTTTTTCAAAAGCGCCCCGTGCAATGGGGGCACAGCAGTTCTGGCATCCGTGGCGCGCAGCGCCTCGGGCGGGAGATCCTCAGCCATCAGAAGTTTCAACCAATCAAGCAGTTCGGACGTCGATGGTTTCTTTTTCAGCCCCGACACATCGCGCATGTCGTAAAACAGATTAAGCGCCTCGGCGACCAGTCGTTTCTGAATACCGGGATAGTGCACCTCGATAATCTGGTTCATGGTATCTGCATCGGGGAAACGGATGTAATGGAAAAAGCACCGGCGCAAAAACGCATCGGGCAGTTCTTTTTCATTATTGGACGTAATGATCACGATCGGACGGTTGGTCGCCTTAATCGTTTCCTGTGTTTCGTAAACAAAGAACTCCATGCGGTCGAGTTCTTGCAGCAAATCATTGGGGAATTCGATATCGGCCTTGTCAATCTCATCGATCAATAATACCGGCGCGCTTTCATCCTCAAACGCTTCCCACAATTTGCCCTTAACGATGTAATTGGCAATATTGTGAACCCGCGCATCACCCAGTTGGCTATCGCGCAGGCGCGACACTGCGTCATATTCATAAAGCCCTTGCTGCGCACGCGTGGTGGATTTGATCGACCATGTGATCAGTTTTTTGCCCAATGACTTGGCAATTTCTTCGCCCAGAACGGTTTTGCCGGTCCCGGGTTCCCCCTTGACCAAAAGCGGTCGCTGCAACGTGATCGCCGCATTGACCGCAACCATCAGATCATCGGTCGCGACGTAATTTTCTGTGCCTTGAAATTTCATGTTGCCCTGCAGTAAAGGTTGACGTTTACGTTAACCTAAGACGTTGCACGCCTTTGAGCAAGGGATCAGAAAAACTTCGCAATTATCGGTGTCGACAAGCTGGCTTTAGCGTTATTTTCTGCGCAAGGCACTGGCTGGGCTTTCCCCAAACCAGTCGCGATAGGACCGGGAAAAATTGCTGACATGGTTGAAGCCGACTTTTTCGGCAATCTGTTTGACGGTCATGTCACCTGCGATCAGCAGTTCTTGCGCAAGCGCCATGCGTTCACTGCGGATAAATTCGCCGCAGGATTTACCGGTTTCGGCCTTGAACAAGCTGTTTAAACGGCTTTCGGACACGCCAACATCAACGGCCAGCTGGGGAACCGATATCGCCGCCCCCGGATTGCGGGTGATCTTTGAAACCGCAGCGTCATGCGCGGATTTTTCAAAAGTCGTTAGTTCTGGTGCAACATTGTCCGCCTCGGACAGAGCGCGGTAACTGTCAATAAGTTCGGCGAGAAACAGGGTCGATAGGCCTTCAAGTTTGAACTTGTGGCCCAGCCCGGTCACATGCGGTGAAAACATCGCACTGACGATGCTGCGCATCCGGTTGGAAGTGGGCACAGGCTTGATCAGAACAACATCTTGACGATCCGACAAAAACGGCGCCATCGCCGCGGGCAACCTGTCGCCAAATCTTTCGCGCAAAGGATCAAGCGTGGAAACAACACCAACATGCCGGATCACTTGCCCGGCGGGCAGAAAATACCGCGTTCCAAGCGGATCAACCCGCATCACCATCGCCGCGTCTGGCGACATTAAATGCAGCTTGCCTTCCGGGCATTCAACCTCAAGATTGCCCATCACATTAATCGCCCCGGACAACCATCCCGGCGGCAAAGAATTTTTGACGTTAAAATATGAATCTTCGCGGACATAAAGTTCGGCGCGGTGCAGATACATGCCGTTGCCAAAATCAAGACGTTCCAATCGGCCCTGCGCACCGGGCAATTCAAAAAGGTCGCCATCGGCAAGGATCAGGTCGCCGACATCAACATCTCGTTCGTACGCCGATACATCGTCAAACGCATCACGCGTCTGATCTTTGTTCATCTGCGGCATTCATTCACCCCAACGTCACACCGCGCGTTTTTTGTCCACGGCTTTATGATCGCTTTATCACAGCTTATCTTATTGAAGTTGTTATCATTGATTGACGATTTCAACTGTGATGAGGCGCACGCTGGTTTAAAGACCCGTGCTTCCCAATGGATGTAGGCTGTCGATCAGGGCGCGACGTTTGAAACAAGCAAGGCAACTGGCGCGTTCTGCCGTGCCACTTCCGCCTGCAACCCGTCAACATCCATGTCCTCGTTTTTAACAAATTCGATGAACATCATATTGACGTTGTTAAAGATCAGTTCGCCCATCGCATCGCAATCGACGTCCTGTCGAATAATGCCACGTGCCTGCAACGCTGCAAACAGATCGCGAACCTGTTCGGACAGGCGGTAATCAAGGGCAGTATAACGTTTTGAAAACGGTGTTTCGGGTTGTCCGATTGAAAGAGACATCGCTGTCCGCCACATTTCTTTCGACAGATACGTAAGCGAATGGGCGTAGTATGTGCCGATCAGTTCGGCCAAAGCCGCCCCGACGTCATCATGGTTTTGCGCAATGATCCCGTTCCCCGCCTCAAGGACTTCCTCGACCTCCATCGAGACGGTGGCCATCAGCATGTCGCCCTTGTTTTTATAGTAGTTATAGAACGTTCCGACCGAGACACCGGCCATCTCGGCAATGTCTTCGATGCGCGCTGCATCATAGCCAACCTTGTGAAACAAAGTCGTCGCGGCCTCAAGAATACGGCGGTTCTTATCGGCTTTCTTTTGGGCACGCAAACCTAACATTCTTACTCCGACGAAAACTGAACAGGTTCAAAATTTACATTGACTCAAAAAATGAACACGTTCAATATTTTTTCAACGACACCGGCATGAGTGTCGAAAACCCAACAAAGGGAGGCCTCAATATGAAATCAGGGAGAGCCAATGTTTCGTCACGTTTCCACGGGGAAAACCCGCAATAAGCTGCTGGGCGGCGCTACGACCATGCTTTTGGGCGCACTTGCCATCGTTCCATCTGCGCAGGCAACCGAAGAACTGAACGCGCTTGTCTGGTGCGACCATACCGATCCGGCCTTGATCGCGCCGTTTGAGAAAAAATACGACGTCAAAGTCAATCTGAAGGAATACGAAGGCACGGGCGCTGGCCTTTCGATCATTGAACAATCACGTCCGGGGGATTGGGATGTGATGGTGATTGATGGTGTTGATGTGCACCGCGCTGTTGAGATGGGCATTCTGGCCGAAATTCCGGCTGACGCCCTGCCAACGGCCGATCTATTCCCCGAAGTCGTGATGGCCGACAACAATATGATGGATGGCAAGACCTATGCCGTCACAGAAAAATTTGGCTACAACACCATTTCGTTCGACAAGACCAAAGTAGATCCCAAAGACATGGAAGACATGTCGGTAATCTGGTCGGACAAATATGCCGGACGCATTGCGGTTTATGATTATTACCTGCCGGTCATTGGGCTTGTCGGGCTTGGACTTGGTATTGATACAGCCGACCTTGGTGCGGATGACATGCCCGCGATCAAGGAAAAGCTGTTTGCCATGAAAAAGGTCTCCAAACAGGTCGGTGAAGTTGTGTCTTCCCAAACCGCCCTTGCCACAGGTGAGGTCGATATTCTTGTCGGTGGTGGTGAATGGATCACCGCAGTTCTGTCCGAAGACAAGCCGAACCTTGATTGGATCATTCCCAAACAGGGCGGACTTCGCTGGGCGCAATCAATTGCGGTGATGAAGGATTCCGAAAAGCCCGACCTTGCGTTGAAATTCGTTCAATACATCCTGAGCCCCGAAGGCCAATCGCGCCTTGCGACCTCATCATGCTATTGGGGGATGCCCGCCAACGCCAAGGCTGGTGCGAACCTTACAGATGCGCAAAAAGCCGCCCTTCGCTGGGATGATCAGGCAGAATACCTTAAAAATTCGCAACTTTATCCGATCCCGGATGCCGATCTGGATGCACAGATGCAGGATGCCTGGGTCGAGATGCTTCAACAGTAAGCACCTCCCTTGCGTATTGTGCACCCACCATTGCCTCGCTTTTTTGCGGGGCAATGGTTCGAACTTGCGTTACGCTTGATCGACGGTCGCCCCCATTCCCACGCCACCAAAGAAAGCAACCGGGCCTTTACCGGTCTTAATCGTTGCAGACAAGGATACCGTGATGGCTTCTGCCACCCTTGAAACACGCGAAAATCGCCGGGCATGGGGTTTTGTGACCCCGGCCCTGCTGTGGACCGTCGCGTTTTTCGTAATCCCGTTTATCGTCATGGCCGCCATCAGCCTTGCGACCCGCAAGGGCCGCGAACTGGTCATGGCGTGGAATCTGGACAATTACATCACGTTTTTTGAAAAGGCCCATTTGCTTAAAGGGCTTTTTGTTTCGCTTGAAATCACCTTTACCGTCACCCTTATTTCGGTTGTTCTGGCCTATCCGCTGGCATGGATCATTGCCGAACGTATCCCGCAAAAATGGCAGCGCATGGCGCTGATCATGGCGATCCTGCCATTTTGGACAAGCTATGTGGTGCGGTCCTATTCGTGGCTTTTGGTCTTGGCCAAAAACGGGGTGATCAACAATACCCTGATGCACATTGGCCTGATTGCCGAACCGCTTGAACTGGCCAGCACACGCTCGGCCACGGTAATTGGCTTTGTGCATTTCTTTGTCATGCTGCTGACCTTAACCATCTATGCAAATCTTGTGCAGATGCCACCAAACTACCGACGTGCGGCCGCCGACCTTGGCGCGAACGGGTTTCAGGTGTTTTGGCATGTGGTGTTACCGCTCACATTGCCGGGCATTATGGTCGGTGCGTTTCTGACCTTTGTTCTGTGCATTGGCGATTACATCACCCCGCAAATTCTGGGCGGTAATAACGAACTGGCCTTGCCGCAAATCATCATGCTGCAACTTGGTCGGCGCGCCGATTTCCCGATGGCCGCCACCCTTTCAATCATTTTGATGGTGGTGGTGACACTGGCCTATATTGCCTGTGCGCGCTGGCTTAAAATGGAAAGGACGTGACCATGATTTCATCGCGCTTTTCCAAACTGCTGTCATGGGCCTATCTGATTGCCCTTTATGGTTTTATCTTTTTGCCGGTCGTCGTCCTTGTGTTGTTTTCGTTTCAGGATGGCCGCCTGCCCGTTCCGCCGTTTAACGGTGCTACCTTGAAATGGTATGGGGAAGTTTTCGCCGATACCCGCCTGATGTCAGCCCTTGGCAATTCATTGATGGTCGCCATCGCGTCCTCGACCATTGCCTGCGTCCTTGGTTTCTGTGCTGCCTATGGTCTGGCCCGGTTTATCTTGCCGGCATCGCGGCTTCAACGCGGGCTTCTGGTGGCACCAATGACGGTCAGCTACCTGATCATTGCCCTTGGTTTGCTCTCCACCTTTAACTGGCTCGGCGTGTCACTGTCACTTTGGACAGTCGCGATCGGCCATGTGGTGATTAATTTGCCGCTGTGCTTTGCCATCATTTATGCATCCATGGGCGACCATCAGAAAAACATCGAAAGGGCCGCCCGTGATTTGGGCGCGGCCGAATGGCAGGTGATGACCCAAATCAGCGCACCGATGTTGATGCCATCGATTTTGGCAGCATTCTTCCTGTCGGTGACCTTTAGCTGGGATGAATTTATCATCTCATTCCTGCTGTCGCGCTTTGACGTCACCCTGCCAGTTGAAATCTGGAGCATGCTGCGGTCGGGCCTGAACCCGAAAACCAACGCGATCGGAAGCATTGTCTTCCTTGTATCGGTTGCGCTGCTGCTTATTCTTGAATTGAGTATCTTTAGAAGGACGGCAAAGAAATGACCGCCCCAGTCTCCATCCGTAATGCCACCAAAATCTTTGGCGATTTTACCGCCCTTCGCGATGTCAGCCTTGAGATTGAGGCCGGTGAATTTATCGTACTGCTGGGACCATCTGGCTGCGGTAAAACGACCCTTCTGTCGCTTCTGGGGGGCTTCCTGTCGCCAAGTTCTGGCACAGTTGAAATTAACGGGCAGGATATGGGCCATGTGCCGCCATCCAAACGCCCGACCACCACGATGTTTCAGGACTACGCCCTGTTTCCCCATATGAGCCTACGTGACAATGTCGCGTTTGGCCTGAAAATGCGCAAAATCGGTAAGGCCGAACGCCATGCCAAGGCCGAAGACCTTCTTGATATGGTCGGGCTGAAATCATCGGCCGATAAAAAACCGCACGAACTATCGGGCGGGCAACGTCAACGTGTTGCCCTTGCCCGTGCCCTCGCCGTCGAACCAGACGTTTTGTTGCTTGATGAACCGCTGGGCGCACTTGATTTAAAACTCCGCCGTCAAATGCAGGATGAGTTGAAAGCCATTCAGAAACGGGTCGGCACCACATTCGTTCACGTCACCCACGATCAAGAAGAAGCCATGGCGATTGCCGATCGGATTGTCGTGATGAATGCTGGCAATATCGAGGACGTCGGACGACCAGAAGACATTTACATGCGGCCCAAAACCCTGTTTTCCGCAAGCTTCATGGGCGAGGTCAATTTCATCCCCGGTACCCTTGGCAACTGCCATGATGGCATCGTCGATATTGAAACTGTGCTGGGTGCGGTCAGCCTTCCTGAAACCGCACTTCGCGATGAGAACCTGACCAAGGGTGCAAAAGTCACCCTTGCCATTCGCCCCGAACATTTCCGGGCCAGCACGGGAACCGGCCCGCGTATTACATTTGGCAAGGCCAAGGTCACCGATGGTTCGTTCTTTGGCACCCATCACCGCGCCCATCTTGAACCGGTTGACGCGCCAGACATCATCCTCACCGCCCATATGCCCCAATCTGCGGTGATTGAGGCCGGGGCATGGATTGATTTGACGATTGACCCGGCATCCGTCGTTGTTCTGGCTGGGCACCCCGACACCACAAAAACCGAGGACGCGGCATGAGTATCGAACGCGCCAAAGCCGAAGACTGGTACAGCCTCAAACGTGTCGGTGATGACATCACCTATATCGGGGAGCCGTTTATCGAAGAGTTCTATCGTTGCAACATCTGGCACGTCCGCGGACGTGATGGCGATATGCTGATTGATAGCGGCATGGGGGTTGTGTCGCTCACCGAATGGGTGCCACTCGTGACCGAACGATCCGTTCAGGCCGTTGCCAGCCACACCCATTTTGACCATATCGGATGTCATCACGAATTTGACAACCGGATTTGCCATCGCTGCGAAGCCGATCTTTTGGCCCACCCGACGCGTCAAAACACGCTTGCCGATCCGTATGTCACCGATGACATTTTCACCAAACTGCCGCCCGCCCCATATGCCTCAACCACTTATGCGGTCAAGGCCGCCCCGGCAACGCGGATTGTTGAGGACGGCGATGTGATTGATCTGGGAGACCGGCATTTTGAAGTCATTCACACGCCGGGGCATTCACCGGGTGGCATTGCCCTTTGGGAAGCCAAAACCGGCATCCTGTTTTCCGGTGATATTGTGTATGATGGGCCGTTGATCGAAGACACCTATCATGCCAATGCAAAGGACTACGTGCGCTCCATGGAACGGCTTTATGACTTGCCTGTCCGTGTGGTTCACGGCGGACATTTCGCCAGTTACAGTGGTGAGCGCCACCGCGAAATTATCAAAAACTGGCTGCGCGAACGGACCTAAAAACAGGCCTACCGCACTGAACGCAAACACCACGGCACGGCCAACCAACCCAATATGATCAGGAAGACTTCCGATGCAAAACGCAGGTAAATTCTATATCGATGGCAAATGGATTGATCCGATTTCGTCCCAGAAAATGGACGTCATCAATCCGGCGACCGAAGAAGTCATCACCCAGATTACGCTGGCCAGCGAAGAAGATGTCGATCTTGCCGTCGCCGCAGCCAAGCGCGCCTTTGTGACCTACAGCCAGACAACGGTGGATGAACGGCTTGGCATGCTTGAGCGCCTGCTTGCGATTTATAAGCGCCGTTATCATGAAGTCGCGGATACCATTACGTCCGAGCTGGGCGCACCAACGACCATGTCGCACGAACAGCAGGCCGCGGCAGGCGTTGATCATCTTGAAGATTTCATCAAAGCCCTCCGTGACCTTAAAACCGAAGAAACCCTGTATAACGGTGAGACGCTTTTGCGTGAACCGATTGGGGTGTGCGGCCTGATCACGCCATGGAACTGGCCGATGAACCAGATTGTGCTCAAAGTCATTCCGGCCTTGGCGACCGGCTGTACCTGCGTGCTCAAACCATCCGAATTCACCCCGCTGAACGCGATGCTTTATGCTGAAATGATCCATGAGGCCGGCTTCCCGGCCGGTAGCTTTAACCTTATTCAGGGGGCTGGTCCGGTTGCCGGTGCTTCCATGTCGCGCCACCCCGATATTGCCATGATGTCCTTTACCGGATCGACCCGTGCGGGCAAGGCGATTACCAAGGATGCCTCAGAAACCATCAAACGCGTTACTTTGGAACTGGGCGGCAAATCGCCCAACATCGTGTTTGATGATGTCGATATCGAAGACCGCATTACCTTTAGCGTTCTCGATGTCTTTAACAACACCGGTCAAACCTGTGACGCGCCAACCCGGATGCTGGTGCAACGGTCGATCTATGATGATGCGGTCAAGGTCGCCAAGCGCGTTGGCGATGCTACAACCGTCGGTGATCCAACGGTTGAGGGCAATCATATCGGCCCGCTGGTCAGCCACATTCAGTATGACCGAGTTCAAACCCTTATTCAGGCCGGCATCGACGAAGGGGCAAAACTTCTGGTCGGGGGTGTGGGCAAACCTGATGGCATTAACGAAGGATACTTCACCAAACCAACCATCTTTGCCGATGTGAACAATAATATGCGCATCGCACGCGAAGAAATCTTTGGCCCCGTCGTCGTCATGATCCCGTTTGACACCGAAGAAGACGCCATCAAGATTGCCAATGACACGCCCTATGGTCTGGCGGCCTATATCCAGACCCCCGATGCGGCCAAGGCTGACCGGGTTGCCCGTAAATTGCGGGCTGGCATGGTCCGCATCAATGGTGCCTTCCCGCGCGCCGGAAGCCCGTTTGGCGGCTATAAGCAATCGGGCATTGGCCGTGAAGGTGGCATGTTTGGCCTTGAAGATTTCATGGAAATCAAAATGCTGCACAAGCCCTGATCACGGTGGAGCACCCCCTGCCTTAACAAGGCCCCGGCATGTTCCGGGGCCTTTTGATTTTGTGACAAAATATACCGCGCAACCGGTTGCAATCCTCCCCACATGATATAGGGCTGGTAATGATCAAACCGGGCATTATAATCCCATCGTTAATCGATAAATTGAGGGATCCGGACAACGGATTTTCGAAGGATTGGGAGACCACAAATGAACGCGATGTCCTTTTCTGAAATGGGACTTTCGGCCCTGAAAAGGCGACAGTTTGATGCGGCAATCAACATGCTGCGACAGGCACTTGGCGAAGATGAAGACAATTTGAATGCCCGGTTTGGCTTGGCCCGGGCCCTGCATGAAAAAGGTTCGATCACCGAAGCACTTGGCGAATATCGTACGGTGCTGCAATCTGATGAAGGCCACGAAGACTGCCTGCATCACATTGCACGCGCCCTGCTGCAAAAGGGGGATGCGCGCAGTGCGCTGAACCATGTTGATATCCTTTTACGCAGCAAGCCAACCGACCCGGAATTTCTGACATTGCGCGCGCAGGCCCTGCTGGAACTTGACCACGCCGAAAGTGCCCTGGCGAGCTTGCAAACCGCAGCCCATCACAATCCGGGGTCGGAAAAAATCCATCGGCTTATGGCTGCATGTTATCGGATCAACGAAGATGGCGAAGGCGAACGCCGTGCTGTCGAACAGCTGTTGCGGATTGATCCAACGTCGATGACGGCGGCCAATGACCTTGCGGTGATTGATCTGCGCGAAGGTCATCCGATGACAGCGTTTGAAACGTTTGAAAAAATCCTCGCCCAACAGCCAGAACATGCGCAAGCCACCTTAAACCGCGCCATTGCGCTGACGGTGATGGGTGGCATGGATCATGACGCCATCTGGAACCGGGTGATGGATGTCTGTGCCCACATCGATGATCTTGACGACATCCGCGCCCTCGCCGACACGCTGGCCAAACTGCCCGATGCCAAACGCAAAGGCAGCTCCGAGGCCGCCGCCCTGACAGCGCGTGCCGCCTTGGCCAAAGTTGCCTATTAAAAAAACAAATGCCCGTGTAACAGCACGGGCATTTGCCAAATCATAACACAGTCATAAGGATGCACAGCATATAGCTGACGCATCCTTTTTTATTTGGATGGTTAAGACACCGCGACAGTTTCCGCGGTCGGCGTCACCGAACGGGTTTTCACCCAAGCCAGAATACCCGCCACACAGATGAAGGCTGCAATACATCCGACGATAAAGGGTGCATTGCTGTTCATTCCGGCAAGAACCCCACCCAGCAAGACGGCAACGGTTTCCGCCAGAACGTGGACGGACCGATAAATGCCAAGTGCCTGCCCCTGTTCATGCGCCCCGGTTCCGTTGGAAATAAACAGGCTGGTGGTGACCTCACACCACGCAATCCCGAATGCCGCAATACACATCGGCACGAATATCCAGACCAGCCCATCGGGCAGGACAAAGGTCAACAACCCAATGCCAAGGAACAAGTGCCCAAGGACCGCAACCCCGCGCAATCCAATCGGACGCTGGGCTCGTTCGACGGTTAAGCCGGCAATTATCAACGGGATCGAAATGATCGCCGAGCACATGCCAAGGAAGCTGCTGGTCACATCGTGGTTTTGAACCAGATACACCCCAAAGAAACAGAAGAACAAAAAGATCGCGCAATAACTAAAGAACGATACGACAAAGGCCGGTAACAGCCCCGGATCGGTCAAGGTTTGCCAGATAGTCCGACTGGTTTGCGGACCATCGTCGGGCGTGCGCCCCCGGCGCCGCGCGTATTCGGGGATCCGTAAAACAACTGCGACCACCAGCAAGTTAAAGCCATACATACCCGCAGCAAAAAAGAACGGCCACGACACGTTAAAGGATGGATGGATCGTCGGGTCCGAAAAGAACCCGCCCATCAACGGACCAATGATCCAGCCAACATTAATCGCCACCGTCAAAAGACCGAAATTGCGCACCTTGTTTTCGGGTGTGCTGATGTCTGATGCAATCGATTGTGCGATGGCCATGTTGCCTTCGCACAGGCCGGAGACAAATCGACCGATCAACACCATTGGCAGGTTCGCGGTCGCAACCCCAACCGCCACCACGATATAGCCACTGGCTGCCCCCAAAAGAGACGCCAGCAAAACCGGCTTGCGCCCGATTTTATCCGACATCCGTCCCAGCCATGGCGCACCGACAAACTGCCCAATTGGATAAAGTGCCATCGCCACCCCAAGCAGAATGGTGCGATATTGTTCCGGAACAGACGGGTCAAGAAAGCCAAGCTCGGGCTTTAAAAACATCGGACCGAAAACAGGATAGGGCAAACTAAAACCGGCAAAGCCAAAAAGAACAGTCAGAAAGACTGCCGACATTGCCTTGTTTTCCTGCGACATGGGAACTCCGTGGGGCTTTGGTATTATGTGTAATTAACGTGATCAAGGTGGTGGAGGCAGGCGGGCGTAATCAGGTTTGGGGCATTTCGGTCGCCGGGGTGGCATACCGCCGGGCAAGGGCTCGCACCTTTTCATGTGCATCATCGACCTGCCATCCGGCACCAATCAGCAAATCGGCCAACGCATCACACAGGATATTGACCGCATTTTTGCGCAATTCCTGCCCGTAATGCCGGTCGGTAATTTCTGATAAAACCAGTACATTGATGCCGTATCCCAAGCCCCAACTGCCAAGGTTAAGGTTCCTGGCCCGATCCGTCCGCTCGGGAAGATCACCGGAAATACCCAGTGCATCGGCCCCGGCGTTCAAAAAGGTCTGAAACATCTCGGTCACGGCACCAATCTGGTCAAGCTGGGCCTGATGACGGGCCGGTGTTGCCCGTTTCCAGACCGATGGTGCCAGCGCAAGATATTCGGCTTCGAACAATTGCGGATGATCGATGGAAAAGCGCAGATCAAGCAAACTGGCGATGATGTATTTTTCAATCGCACTGCCGTCATGATTGCGTGCAATGTCAAATTTTTGCGCCCGCTTGGCCCCCGCCATGACGGCCAAGCCGATCAGAAGGTCTTCCTTGCTGGCAAAATGCCCGTACAGGGTTCCAACCGAAATGTCACACATCTTTGCCAGATCCGACATCTTGAGCTCAAAGAAACCAACTTCTGAAATCAGTTTCCCTGCGTTATCAAGGATTAATTCTTCGCGGTTTTGGCGTTTTTCCATACGGTTCTGCGCAACCATATCAGACCAGTCTTCCATTCATTGGATCGTAAATGACGTAAAATCGAATTTGGTTCATTTTTTAATTTGGAACAATCGCTGTTTTTGCATAGGTGGGTTTCCAACTGATATTCGCCCCTGTTTTCAGTGATGGGCACACGAAGGGGTGTCGGGTATATAATACACCGACAAGGGAACTGATTTTCCTATTGAGCGTTTAAAGTAAGGTACTTATTCCTCTCACCCGCAGTTCTTTGGGCTGCAGCAAAAAGAACGGGGCTGTTTCGAAATGTTCCAACGCTTCATCCGAATATGGGAATTTCTAAGTCACAGCCTTTGGTTCACTCCACTGCTCTATGCGTTTGGCGGCGTTATTCTGGCCTTGCTCTCTGTCCGTGTTACCGATGCGGATATTGCGGCAAGCCTGCCCGACTTCTGGCCGCAGTTTAGCACCACCGAAACCGCACGCGATTTGATATCGACCTTGCTGGCGACGCTTGTCACCATGACGACGTTTGCCCTTTCGATTACCATGGTTGTCCTGACCTTGGCCGCCGGGTCCCTTGGCCCCCGAACCATTCGCAATTTCATGGGTGATCCCAAAACCCAAAACGCGATTGGCTGCTTTGTCGGATCAATCCTGTTTTTCATCGGCACGCTTGTGATCATGGGGGGTGCAACCCAACCCGATCAGGTTCCACAAATCGCAACCATGTCGGCCATCGGGCTTTTTGTGATCTGCCTGTTTGTGCTGATCCTGTTTGTCCATAACCTCGGACGATCCATTGTCGCCGACCAAGTCATTCACCGGGTTGGCAGTAACCTTGAAGACACAATTTCTTCTGCCCTTGATACCCTTAAAAGCCCGATTGAGGCCGCCCAAAAAGATCACTGCACCCTGCCCAAGAGCACCGACATCAACGATGTTAGCGCTATCATCGCCGCAAAATCGGGCTATGTGCAGGGACTTGATTACGATCATTTGCGCGATGTTGCGATCAAACATGACATCACGATCGCGCTGATTGTCCATGCCGGACAGCACGTCATTAAAGGCGAAACCATAGGTGAAATAAAATCCCCTGACGATGGGGGCGCATCACACATCGATATGTCGGCCTGTCAGGAAGACACCGCCAAACACATCATGATCGGCAACCAACGCACCGAGATGCTTGATATCGAGTTTGCCCTGCGCCAACTTGTCGAGATTGCCTTGCGCGCCCTGTCGCCAGGGATCAATGATCCCTTTACCGCCATTGCCGTGATTTACCGTCTGGGTCGGGCCCTGCCAAAGGCAATGTCTTTTCATTACCCTGTCGGGTTGTGGAAGGATGACGATGATCAGAACCGCCTTTACGGCTACCTTCCCGATTTTGGCGGCATGCTTGGTGCGGCCTTTAACCAAATCCGGCAAGCCGCCACGGCAAAGCCAGACGTTTTGCTGCCGATGGCCGAAGTACTGGAAAGCCTGATTGGCTTGACCGAAAACACCGAGCAGCGTGATATTCTATGTCGTCATGCAAAATTGATCGGCCATGCTGCCGCACGTGACATCCCCGAAGCATCAGACCGTCAGGCTGTGGAACGCGCTGTTAAATGCATCTTGCGCAAGAGAACGGCCTAACCTGATCATTTGATCCGTTTACCTGGTGGTACGGTCTCAGTCACTTACCTGAATCCCATTAAAAAAGGGTCCACGCGGGGACCCTTTTTTACATTCGGTTGCGGGGCGATCAGCCTGCGATATGGGCTTCAATCGCAGCCAGTGCGGCATCGGCCTGCGACGGGTCTGAACCACCGCCTTGCGCCATGTCCGGACGGCCACCGCCGCCTTTACCACCAAGTTTTTCAACACCGATACGCACCAGATCAACAGCACTATATGTGTCTTTGAGGTCTTCGGTCAGGCCAACCACGATGGATGCCTTGCCACCATCGTTGGAAATCAGCGCAACGATGCCCGATCCCATCTGATCGCGCAGCTCATCGACCATGCCTTTGAGTTCCTTGGCCGGAATACCGTCAAGCGCACGCAGGGCCATTTTAACGCCGTTAACGTCCTTAAAGGCATCGCCACCCGATGCCTCAGCCGATCCTGCGGTCGCCAGCTTTTTACGAAGATCGGAAACTTCGCGTTCCAGACGGCGTCGTTCGTCGACAAGCGCCTTCACACGGGCCGGGACGTCTTCGGGGGCGGCTTTAAGGTCGGCGGCCACTGTGCTCAGCACGTTTTCACGTGCGGCCATATAATTGGCCGCGTCCGATCCGGTCAGGGCTTCGATACGGCGCACACCGCTTGAAACCGCCCCTTCGGAAACGATTTTGAACATGCCGATATCGCCGGTGCGTTTGACATGCGTACCGCCGCAAAGTTCCAACGAATAGGCATGTTCGTTGGCCTCAGGCAGCCCCATCGACACAACACGGACTTCATCGCCGTATTTTTCACCAAACAGCGCCATGGCACCCAGTTCAATCGCCTCATCGGGCGTCATCAAACGGGTTGATACTTCACTGTTTTCACGGATCAGGCGGTTGACATCGGTTTCAATCAGCGCGGCTTGCTCGGCCGTCACCGGTTTGGGATGCGACACGTCAAAGCGCAGGCGGTCGTTGGCCACCAGCGACCCTTTTTGGGTGACATGATCGCCAAGATGTTTACGCATCACCGCATGCAGCAAATGGGTCGCCGAGTGGTTGGCACGCAGCGAGGATCGACGCGCATGATCAACGCGGAATTCTGCTGCATCGCCAACTTTAACCGCGCCCTCAACCACTTTGCCAAGGTGCACATGCAAGGTGCCGAGCTTTTTCTGGGTCGCAGTGATTTCAATCACCGCACCGGCTTCGGTTTTGATGATGCCAGAATCGCCCTGCTGGCCACCGGACTCACCAAAGAAGGTCGTCTGATTGGCAACCAGGGCAATTTCGTCGCCCTTGGCAGCAGATTTAACTTCGGCACCATCCTTGATCAGGGCCGTGACCACACCTTCCGCGGTTTCAGTTTCATAGCCGAGGAATTCTGTCGCACCATCGCGGTCCTGAATATCGAACCAGACTTCTTCGGTTGCCGCTTCGCCCGAACCCGACCATGCAGCACGTGCCTTGGCCTTTTGTTCTTCCATGGCGGTGCTAAAGCCGTCTTCATCAATACCGATTTTGCGTTCCTTGAGCGCATCAGCCGTCAGATCAAGCGGGAAGCCATAAGTGTCATAAAGCTTAAAGGCGACATCACCGGAAAGGATTGCGCCTTCGTCCATGCCATCGGTCGCATCGTCAAGCATCTTAAGCCCGCGATCGAGCATGGTTTTAAAGCCCTGCTCTTCAAGCTTGAGCGTTTCTTCGATCAAGGCCTGTGCACGCACCAGTTCCGGGAAGGCACCGCCCATTTTGCGCACCAGTGTCGGCACCAGTTCATACATTACCGGGTCTTGCGTTCCGACCATATGAAGATGGCGCATGGCACGGCGCATGATCCGGCGCAGAACGTTACCGCGACCGGCATTGGACGGCAAAACACCATCCGCAATCAGGAAGCTGGTCGAACGCAGATGGTCGGCAACCACGCGGTGCGACACATTATGCAGCCCATCAGGATCGGTATTGGTGAAATCAGCCGATGCTTCGACCAGAGCACGCATCAAATCGATGTCATAGTTGTCGTGCTTGCCCTGCAAAACGGCGGCAATACGTTCAAGCCCCATGCCGGTATCAATCGACGGTTTTGGCAGATCGACCCGATCCCCATTTGCCATCTGTTCATACTGCATAAAGACAAGGTTCCAGATTTCAATGAACCGGTCGCCGTCTTCTTCCGCACTGCCCGGAGGACCACCCCAGATATGCTCGCCATGATCAAAGAAGATTTCCGAACACGGGCCACACGGACCGGTATCGCCCATCGACCAGAAGTTATCGGATGTCGGAATGCGAATGATGCGGTCATCAGGAAGACCAGCGATCTTTTTCCACAGCGAATAGGCCTCGTCATCGGTATGATAGACAGTCACCAGCAGCTTATCCGCCGGGAGGCCGTATTCCTTGGTGATAAGGTTCCAGGCAAATTCAATCGCGTTTTCCTTGAAATAATCGCCAAACGAAAAGTTGCCGAGCATTTCAAAAAAGGTGTGGTGGCGCGCGGTCCGTCCGACATTTTCAAGGTCGTTATGTTTGCCCCCGGCGCGTACGCATTTCTGCGACGTGGTCGCGCGCGAATAGTCGCGCTGTTCCTGACCGGTGAAAACGTTCTTGAACTGAACCATCCCGGCGTTGGTGAACATCAGGGTGGGGTCATTGCGCGGCACCAGCGGGCTGGATGAAACAACTTCATGGCCGTTCTTGCGGAAGAACTCCAGAAACGTGGTGCGGATATCATTAACGGTCTGCATATCTCTCCAACCCGGAAAACGCGGAACAAACACACCCGCAACACCGCGGGCAGGACTGCCCTATTTAGCGGCTCGGCCCTGCGCTGTCCAGTCGGGGGAAAAGCTTTGCGGTGTTTAAGTCGCGATTTCCGCATTTATATACGGCAGATATGCCTTCGTCAGGCCATCGCAGGGCAAACCGTTATTCAAGAACCGGGCGCATAAAACTGCGTTCATAGCTGATGATGCTGCGGTTGCGTTTTTCAAGGTCGAGCGTTGCAACGCATTCCCCGTCCTCGGCCATGCGGTTGCGATACTCCTCATAGGCCGCAAGGCTTGGGAAGCTAAACAGCGCATAGGCGATGTTGCTTGCCCCTTCGTGGGGCAGGAAATAGCCGTGATGGGTGCCACCCATGCGATTGACGATGGGAATCCAGCGACGGGCATAATCCTCGAACTCGGGGATTTTATGCCCATCAATGATGTATTTCAGATAGCAGGTGATCACGGCCAAACCCTTTGGAAACCGTATGTATCAACGAATGCCTAGTTGGTGCCTTCCTGAATCTGCTCACCCAGTTTTTCAACATCACGGCCAAAACCGGCTGCGGTTTCACACGCGGCAAGTGACATACCAAAACCGGCAATCAGCGCCAGCGCCAAAATACGTTTTACAAGGACCGACATCGTTTCTTTGCTCCTGCCTTTAACGACATGTTGATTTTGAAGCCACGAAGCTTCGGGTTCAACCAAGTTTATACACGATTGATGATGCTTAAAAGCGGCAAAAATCAGGTTGTTATATTGTCCCCGGAGCATGCAACTGGCAACTGTTTACTTGGTATTTGCCCAATGGGCACACAGCAAAACGGGCGCGCCGTAGCACGCCCGTTCTGGTTCGCTCGTGTTATTTTTGCACCTGATCAGACAGGTGGGCCGCGCCCACGCAACGCATTGACCAGAAGTGAAACGAGGAACAGCACGATAAAGACAAAGAACAGTATCTTTGCAATTCCAACGAATGTCCCGGCCAGACCACCAAAACCAAGAACGGCGGCGATCAGGGCAAGAACCAGACAAAAGATTGCCCAACCCAACATAACTTTCTCCTTACTGTGTGCGTTTTATTCCCCGCCCCAACGGAACGGGATCACACCGATGGTGCGATCAAACTCAACGCACGGAAGAATGAATGACTTACTCAGCTTCTTCCTGAATGGCTTCGCCAGCATCTTCAACGTCCTGACCAAAGCCATCTGCAGTTTCACAGGCGGCAAGGCCGAGCCCCATACCTGAAATCATTGCAATGGCGAAAATCTTTTTCATAATATCAGACATCTTGTTTGCTCCTATTTGCTTGCAGATGTTTGTATTGATTAAACTGTTCACACTAAACAAACGGGGCAGTTGCAAACTTGTTCCACTCCCCACTGCCAAGTTGTTGATTTGGCAAGATTAAGGCAGGTAAAATCATAGGTTTTCTATTGCCTTACACCAATCGTGATCATTTTGGGGCACGTGAAACTCTGGGTGTTTAATCCGTATTTTCGACATATAGAAAGAACGGGCGTGCCAATGCACACCCGTTTTAGTCATCTTGATCGTATGGGGCGCACACCAAGCCCCCACTGGCTGTTTACGGCAAACCAAGGAATGTTGCGATTTCGTCAGCAACCTGCCGGTGGACCAAACTGCGATCAGTCCCCACCGGGTCCGTGCAAATCGGATCATCGTCCATTTCTTCAAGAAGCTTGGCGGCACCGGGTTCACATTCCGCCAGAAATGTCAGGTGATAGGCTGGGGCAAACACCGCCAAGGATGCATCTTTTACCTTTGCGACAAGGTTGCTTCCCGACGCACTGACATCCCCCGCCAGCCAGCCGTGCTCTTGACCCAGCTTGATAAACAGCACGGGATTTGACACATCGGCCAGACTGTCGGGTTTGACGGCAAAGGACATTCCCGGTTCGATTGCGACGGTTTTGCTAATCCGCGTGTCGCGATAACCGTTTGTGAAATCGTCGGGCAAATGCGCGAAATCCACCCCGCCCTTTTTATAGAAAATGCAATCTTGCGCGCTGTCTTGATATTTAACGCAATAGTCGCGGTAAGCAGCGCGATCAAACTGCATCCCCGCAAGATTAAGAACCGTTGTCCCGCCAAGTGAGAACCCGACGGCAGATATGTTGTTGGTGTCGATATAGGGCGCAAACTCAGGATTGGCGAGAACCTGATCAAGGGCGGCGGTGACATCCGCCGAACGTTGCCCAAGATACATCGTCCGGCGCGGGGATGAGTCGCCTGTGGTGGTGCCGGGATGATTAACTGCCAGAACAATCGCACCACGCAATGCCAGTTGCGATGACAGCCAGCCGATCCCATCCATATTGCCCCCCGATCCATGCGACAGTAAAATGAGCGGATGTTTCCCCGGTTCGATTGCCGCCCCGATATAGGCATTCGTACTTTGCCAGATCGCACTTTTGCCGACCGGGGCCACATATATGTGACTGCCCGCAGGATACCAGATTGATGCTGCAAGCGGTCTGGCCCGGTGGGCAGCCTGCACGTCGAACCGATCATACCCGGCAATGTCTTGTCCGGCCGTGGCAGGCATGGATGTCCCCGCGGTAAAAAGACCCAGCCCCAAGGCCAGAAGCATCGCAGAAGTTACATGTTTCATGATTTCAATCCGTGTTTTAATGTTTAACGGTTTGAAATTGCGCCGGTTTGCGCGGTGTGGCGTCCTCGAACCGGTTTTAGGACACGCAAAACCGGTTTTGGGACATGGTTGATAAGTTGATTAAACGTCGATGATCGTTTTACCCGTTCCGATGGTTGTGGCCCTGCTGCTGGGCTTTCTGTTCTTGCGCGCAACCCTGTTTACCGAGACGCCCCGGCTTCTGGCGGCGTTGCTTTTGGCGTGTGCATGCCAAAGTGTGACGGTATCGGTTGTGCAATATTACGAGGTCAGCGAATTGCGCTTGCTCCAACCGATCACCGCATCACTGATTCCGGCATTGGCGTGGGTCGCCTTCCTTGATGGCGCGATAAGATCGCAACCCAAATCCCGTGATCTGCTTCATTTTCTGATCCCGGGTGTGATGGCATGTGCGGTGTTGGCCATTCCGGTCACCATCGACGCTTTGCTTGCCGTGATATTTGTCGGCTATGGGGTGGCGATCCTTGTGATGTTGCATCGTCATAGCGATGACCTTGCCAATACGCGGCTGGCATCGGGGCATTTCCCCGCTGTGATCTGGCGGATCATTGCCATTGCGCTGATTGCATCCGCGATCAGCGACATTTGCATCACACTTGCGCTCAGCTATGGCTACCACGGGGCGCCAGGCCTGATTTTGAGTGTTTTTTCATCTGTGGCGCTCTTGATGATCGGTTTTTTGTGCTTGTCGCCCGACATCGTCACCGAACCGGTTGAGGGGGACGGTGATGAATATGATGCCCCATCAACCGCGCCCGGAATGCACCGACAGGAAAACGCGCCTCATAAAACCAATGAGGATGTGCCCGTTCACGCCATCATGGAACAGCTTGAAGCACTGGTCATTGGCAAGAAGCTTTATCTTGATCCTGATCTGACGCTGGCACGGCTGGCGCGGCGGTTGGGCTTTCCGCTTAAGCAGGTTTCAACCGCGATTAATCTTGTCACTGGCGAAAACGTGTCGCGCTATATCAACAAGCTGCGCATTGAACATGCCTGCCGGGAATTGGAAACGGGACAGAACGTCACCACCGCCATGCTGGCCAGTGGCTTTAATACCAAATCAAATTTCAATCGCGAATTTCTGCGTATTACCGGCAGCACGCCAACCAAATGGCAAAGCCATTCGACCGTGACGCAGCAAACCAGCATTTCACAGTAATCAGCCCCCAGACACCTCGACACACAAAAACGGGCGCACCCAAAGCACGCCCGTTTTTTTGTCGTAGATCAAAGAAGATCAATCGTCGTTTGACGGATCGTCTTCTTTCATATTTGTCATCGCCTCGGAAATCAGACCGGCACTCTCGCGAATGCTGGCTTCGATTTCGTTGGTCATTTCCGGATTTTCACGCAAGAAAGTCTTGGCGTTTTCACGGCCCTGCCCGATACGGGTCGAGTTATAGGAGAACCAGGAGCCTGATTTCTCGACAATGCCGGCCTTAACACCAAGATCAAGGATTTCGCCCATCTTGGAGATACCTTCGCCGTACATGATATCGAATTCGACCTGTTTGAACGGCGGTGCCATTTTGTTTTTAACAACTTTGACACGGGTCTGGTTGCCCACGACCTCGTCACGGTCCTTGATCTGACCGATACGGCGAATATCAAGTCGGACAGACGCATAAAACTTAAGTGCGTTACCACCCGATGTGGTTTCCGGGCTGCCAAACATCACACCGATCTTCATACGGATCTGGTTGATGAAGATCACCATGCAGTTCGATCGCGAAACCGAACTGGTCAGTTTACGCAGCGCCTGGCTCATCAAACGGGCCTGCAGGCCAACGTGGGTGTCGCCCATCTCGCCTTCAAGTTCGGCGCGCGGCACAAGGGCAGCAACCGAATCGACGACCAGAACATCAATCGCACCGGAACGCACCAGCGTATCGGCGATTTCAAGTGCTTGCTCACCAGCATCTGGCTGCGAAATCAGCAATTCGTCGGTATTCACACCCAATTTACGGGCATATCCCGGATCAAGCGCGTGTTCCGCATCGACAAACGCACAGGTACCGCCCAGTTTCTGGGCTTCGGCGATGGTGTGCAGGGCCAGTGTGGTCTTACCCGAACTTTCCGGACCGTAAATTTCAACAATACGGCCGCGCGGCAAACCGCCAATGCCCAACCCGATATCCAGCCCAAGCGAACCGCTTGAAATTGCGGAAATATCAATGCCGCTATCGCGCTGGCCGAGCTTCATAATCGAGCCCTTGCCAAATGCGCGTTCAATCTGCCCGAGGGCGGCTTCGAGTGCCTTCTGCTTATCCATAGTATCCTTATCCACCAAATGCAGCGCGGTCTGAATCATTGCTCGAACTCTCTTATTCCACAGGGCCGGGTAGGATGCAACGCAGGCGGTTCCCCGGACCTAAATGCGGAACGCCACCGCTTAAGAAGCCTGCTGCCTTAACAGATTGAATTGCCTGTGCACGCCAGCAGAGCGCTTGAGAACATAATGCGAACATTTACATAGAATTCTTGATGTTGCAAGTTTGTTCTCATTTGCGGTTCTGAATATGTAGATCAAACAACCCTGTTTTGACCGCACTCTCATGCCCGGCCATACCGTAATGCTGCGGAAAATAAGGAAATTACGTCGTGATTTTCAGATGTTCGTGCTTATGCGCATGACCATGATGATCGCCGCCGTGGTGATGGGATTCCACATGCATCTCGCCGGGCACGGAGTAAAGTTCACCGTGGCGCACACCGGGCTGGGCCAGAACCTTATCAGCAAAGGCGCGAATTTCGGCAAGACTGCCGCGCAGTGTCACGCTTTCAAGGCAGGTATCATGATCAATGTGAAAATGAACTGTCGATACCGTCAGATTATGATGTTCGTGCTGAGTACTCATCAGGCGGGATGCCAGCATGCGTTCTTCGTGATCATACACATAATTTAAGACCGCAATCCCCACCCCGTTTGCATCTTCAGCAAGCTTGGTGTTTTGCAGCTTTTCACGGATCAGGTCGCGAAATCCTTCGGATCGGTTGGTATAGCCGCGCTGATTAAGAAAGGCATCGAAGGCCTCCATCAGATCATCTTCAATCGATACGGTGATGCGGGTCATCTCAATTCCCTTTTCAAAATCATCAGCTTGACTCGTATGAACAAATTTGAAAAGTTCATAACGTCTTTTCTATAGACCTAATTTCCCAAAGGATAGCAGATGTTTCAATCAAAGTTCGCACCCGGTGTGATTATTGCCGCCCTTGGCTGTATTTTGAGCGGTGCGGCAACCGCCCACGAATTCACCGCGATTAGCAGCACAACCGATGTCAAACCAGGCGATACGGCGACTTTCACACTTGATTCGAGCCATATTTTTGGCAGCCCGGAAGAAGCCGAAGCCGCCAAGCATCTTAGTGCGACTTTGATCACGCGCGATCAGAAAACAGCCCTTGATTTCAAAATCAACCCCGACGCCCCCAACCTGATCGGGACGTTTGATGTGCCAGAAACGGCCGCGTGGCTATCAGCGCATCGCCTACCCGTTGTCTGGTCGCAGACCCCGGATGGTTGGCAGGAAGGCGGTCTTGATCAACATACCGATGCGATTGCCGCGGTCCGCTATGAAAAATTTGCCAAACATCTGGTCGGCGCAGCTTCCGGCGATGGCGCCGATGATTTCGTCAGAACCCCGATTGGCGATAAACTTGAAATTGTCCCGCTTTCTGATCCACGCGATACCGCAATCGGTCAGGATGCCACGTTCCAGATACTGCTTGATGGGCAGCCGCTGACAACCACGGTCTTGGCGACTTACGGCGGATTTACCGATACGCCGTCGTCATGGGCCTATGCCAGTGAAACACTGACCGATGAACGCGGCAGCGGCATTGCCAAGGTCCGCATCAGTGCGCCTGGCATGTGGGTGGTGCGGGTTGCCACCGATGTTTCTGATCAGGAACAAGGCATTCGCGGTCATAACCTACGGGCGACCTTTACCTTTAATGTCGCAGATTAAATCGATGCCCTCAGAGGTCAGATGCATGGTCAGACTCATGGCAAAACGAATAGTCATACAAATGATCAAACCGCTGCCCGCTGTGGTAATGGCGTTGACGGCCCTGCTTTGTGCAGGGTCGTCAACCGCACATGCCCACGGGGCCGGATGGCAGGTTACAGACAATAGTCATACAATTAATTATCGCTTTGGCTATACCGACGGGACGCCAATGGCGTTTGCCGAGGTCATCGTCATCGGGCCAAATGGCAAAACATGGCAAAAGGCCCGCACTGACCGTACCGGCCATTTTGCCTTTGGGGTTGATCGGGAAACCATCGGCGAAGATATATCCGGTGCGCTGTCAAACGGCTGGCAGATCAAGGTTGCCGATGGCATGGGACACATCGTTAATCTGACCCATCATGCACCCGAACTCGGCCCCAACGACGCAACGGCGACAAAGGCCAGCCCCACGAAACCGCATACATCGTTGCGCGGAACATCCGCCCTGTTTGACTTGCCCGTTTGGGCAGGTGCTCTGTTTGGTATGAGCCTTTTGGTCAATCTTTTTGGTGGCGTATTCCTGTGGTCCCGGCGGGTCAAACCAACGTAAGGTCGGCCCAAAATACATCAGTGCATAAACAAAAGCGCGACACCGCAAAAGGCAAGGCAGGTGCCCATGACCGCCTGCCAGCCGACCGGTTTGCGCAAGATCGTCACTTCATAGACAATCAAGATCACCGGTGGCAGCGCCATCAAGGTTGATGCAATCCCGACATTCGCATTTTGCACCGCCAGCATCGACAACCACACCCCCACCGCCGGTCCGATCAACGCACCCAGAAACAGCCATTTGCCGACATCAGGCGCAATACAGGCGGTAACAGTCCGGCGCACCCGGCCTAGCAAAAGCGCAAAGCCCCACATGGCAATCACCGCCACCATGGTCCTGATCCATGTTGCCGACAGGGCCGAATAGCCGCCGATCAGAGCATATTTGGCCGTGATCAGATTGCTGACCTGACCAATCGCCCCGCCAAGACCAAACAGAATACCAATCACATAATTTCGTCCGGCCAATCCCACCGGACGGCCTTTTTTACCGACAATCACCAACAAAACGCCCCCGACGCCACAGGCAATACCGGCAATTTCAATTGGTATGAGGATTTCATCAAACAACACCCATGCCAACACCGCCCCCATGATGGGCACGGTTGACATCAACAGCATCGAAAGACGCGCGCCCAGCATGACAAACGCCTGAAACAGCATGGCATCGCCAATCACAAGGCCGAGGATGGATGACAGCGATAGCCAGCCAAGCTGTTCCCATGTCACCGCATTGGGCCAAGGTTGGCCTTCCATCACCCAATGCAGGATCGTCAGGCAAAAAATCGAACAGGCCAGCCGCCCGCGATTAACCGTTTGCGCCCCGACCTTGCCACCGATATTGGAAAAAATCATGCTTGATGTCGCCCAACACAGGGCGGCACTAAAAGCGGCGGCTTCGCCGAGGTAGGGAACCATGGGGCGCGTTTCCAAAGAGTGTTTTTGTGACCGGCAGTGGTGGCAGCAGGCCGCCATGATAAGCGCGATTTTTTACGGTGTTGCAACTTCAAATTACACGCTTGGTGCGTGAAACAAAACGCATCTCAAACAAATCGCTCAATGGCTTGCGATTTTTCCACCCCACCGTATGCTCATCTCAACACATCGCAATCTGGATATCGCAGCACCAATGGCATCCCCCCGTAACACCCCCCAGAACAAAACGACTGGAAAACCGTTCAAAGGCATCCGCCGCCATCTTCAGGATGGTGAAGTCGTGATCATGGACTTGCCGATTTCCGGCGTGTCGGTTCTGGTGCCGGGGGCTATTAAAATCATCTGGATTTCAGTTTTGATTTATGCGTCCTATCACTGGCGCGCAATTTACGATTTCCTGATGCCACAGTTCAGAAACCTGTTGACCGGGCCCGAAGCATTCGCCGCCCTTGATCAGGTTTGGGAAGAATACGAGTTTGTCTTTTCCATCGCCCTGTTTGGCGTGATCATTGCTGCGATTTCAATTGTCTGGAAAATCCTGCGCCGCGCACTTGGCATTTCGACACAGGCCGCAAAGGACAGCATCCTTTTGCCGCTGACGGCCATACGGGACCTGTTTTTCTTTGAACGTGTGATCACCAACAACCGCATCGTTACGCGCAGCGGTGTGCTGCGCAAGGATCAGGATGATCGCGGGTTTGAGTCGATCAAATCGACCCGGATCAGCAAAAGTGTCGTCGGCAATATTTTTGATTACGGTAACTTGCACATCACCGACCGTTTGGGGCACAGCTTTACCCTGCGTCAGGTCAGCAAACCCGAAGATGTTGCCAAGAAACTTTCCGATTATTTTGGTCGCGTGCGCCCCAATCATAATACCGGGGATCCGATTGACATCACCCATCGTGGCCACGATCAGGCGATTGCAACCAACAGCCAAGACAGCATCGAACATCTTGATCGTTAGGGTCAGGGCTCGCGCGATAGAGCAAACAGCTTTTTTTGATATGCGCGTGTGCCTTCATCCAGCTTGGGCAGGAATTCGGCAAATTCGGCGCGCAGCCAACTATGGACGACGATATCTGCAATCGGAATGCCCTTGTACCCGTCGGGGACCCCGCCAGAAATCTTAAGCGAATAGGCATCCATGAGCATGGCATCAAGTCGACCTTCGCGCAGCATTTGCTGCATCATTTGCGGGCCACGTGGAACCCCAATGACGTTTGGGTAACTGGCAATCAGGTTTTTTGACCAGGTTTCGCCAAGCCAGATACCAAGGAGCTCGTCTTTTAGATCCCCAATCCCGGAAACATCGCCACTGCGGACAATCAACAGCCCCTTGACGTTCCCCAGTGTAACCTTACCCCGAACAACGGCGACACCCGCAAGATCGGGCAAATCGTTCACAGCAGCAAACAGGCCATCAATATCGCCCCTTCGTATCGCAAGAACGGATCTTGCATTGGGCATCGGAACGGGTTGGACACAAAGCCCGGCCTCGGCCATGACAGTGCGATAGGGCTCAATACCGCGTTGGTCGGTGTAAATTTCAGGCATGCCGATGCGCAGGCATTTTTCCGCAGCATGCGCTGCGGGCAATAGACTGAAAGAAAGGAAAAGAGCGATTACAAAAATTACGGCAACGAAACAGGATCGAACGAACCTGTTCTTTGGATTACGCGCCATCTAAACCCCACGGCATTTCGTTTTTTTTGTTGTTATCCCTTGCGGGACATATGCCGTTCCAACCAGTACAACCGCAGAAAATTGTGACCTGCGGCCTGTCCGAACCTTATTTTCCGATCCGGTATGGCACCACGATAATCGGTAAGATTACATTTGGCTACATCGGAAGGATAAGTTCACAGGACTTTATTACGGCATAGAAAATCAGGGGTTTAAATTTCTGAGCCCCCTCCCCGTTTAAGGCGACCAGACAAATCCGGCGCCCGGTAATTTTTAGTGTTAAGCCCGTTACCATGCATAAAACAAAGCATTGCAGATCAGTGCAGTATTATTCGTATTTCAAATACATCTTTTTCGACTAGAATGACGGTATGCAGCTTACACGTTTTACCGATTACGCCCTTAGGGTCATCATGCATCTGGCAGCCTCAAATGGTGCCTTGATGTCGACCCGCGAAATTGCCGCCATTCACAATGCCAAATACAATCATCTGGCCAAGGTCACCCAGTGGTTGGCGGCAGAAGGATATCTTGAAACCGTGCGTGGGCGTGCCGGGGGCATTGCACTGTCACGCAAACCCGAAGACATCTGTATCGGGACATTGGTGCGCCAACTTGAAAGCCAGTCCGTGCTGGTTGAATGCATGCGCGAAGACGGTGGTGAATGCCGTCTGGCACCGGCCTGTGGGCTGGCCGTGATCCTTAAGGAAGCCGAAGAGTCGTTTTTCCAAACACTCGATAAGATGACATTGGCCGATGTGCTGTCGCGGCAGCGCGGTTTGTTCGATCTTTTGATTGATATGAATTCCGAAAAACAAATACATATCAATGGCCTACGTTAATCATAGCACGATGATTTTTTGAGTTATATTAATTTGCATTTACAATACCTATTTAACCATATATATGCATTTTAAATACTTATTAAACGAGACCCATGTCATGACATCTCCTGCCCTTGATCCCAACAAGCTCCCCGAAGTGCTGGCCGTATTTTATCAGCGTGTCCGGCAAGACCCGGAACTTGGCCCGATCTTTTCCCGCGTTATTGAGGACTGGGATGAACATCTTGCCCGGCTTGAGGATTTCTGGTCGTCACTGATGCTGACCACGGGCCGATACAAGGGAAACCCACTGGCCCTGCATGCCCTGCACGCCCATGAAATCACCCCGGTAATGTTCGATCGCTGGCTGCATTTATGGACACAAACCACCACCGAATTGTTGCCGGTTGAGGTTGCCCAACTGATGCAGATAAAAGCCGCACGCATCGCCGACCGGCTGAAATATGTGATGTATGAGCCAACCCACGGCGGGCTACATCCATCGGGAATATCCGGGTAACGTCGTTTTCGGGCCTTCCGTCCCCGGTTCCCGGCTGCCGTTCCTAACGCTTTTTCATTCTTTCGCCCTGTCCCGCACAGCTTCGCAAAAGCTGAACAGTGTTGCTGTGTCTGGACACCACCTTTGAGGAGATCCGGTTATGCAAAAACCCCTTTCGCCGCACACCATCACGCTGGTCAAATCCACTGTCCCCGCCCTTTCAACCTATGGCACGGACATCACCAAAATCATGTATGGCAAGCTGTTTGAGGATGCCCACATCCGGGCATTGTTCAATCACTCCAACCAAGGAGACAGTGGATCACAGGTCCATGCCCTTGCCGGGGCCCTTCTGGCTTATGCGCGCAACATCGATAATCTGGACACGCTGGTTCCCGTCGTCGAACGCATTGCGCATAAACATATCGGTTATCACATCCTTCCTGAACATTACGCCTATGTCGCACGCGCCCTTTTGGGGGCGATTGCCGAAGTCCTTGGCGATAAGGTCAATGATGAAATCCTCGCGGCGTGGGGGGATGCCTATTGGTTCTTGGCCAATATCCTGATTGGCCGCGAAGCTGACATCCGCACCGACCTTGAAAGCCGGACCGGTGGCTGGACAGGCTGGCGCCCGTTTCGGGTTACGGCCAAATACCCCGAAAGCGAGGTTATTACCTCTTTCATCCTTTCCCCGGTCGATAATTTACCGGTTTTGGCACATCGGCCGGGGCAGTATCTTACACTGCGCCTTGGTCTTGCCGATGGTATTGAAATCAAGCGGAATTATTCGATCTCATGCGCGCCCAACAATCAGGACTACCGAATTTCGGTAAAGCTTGAACCCAAAGGTCAAGGCGGGTCGCGGTTCTTGCATGAAGCAACCGAAATCGGTGACATCATTGAAATCACCCCGCCTGCCGGTGATTTCTATTTGCCCGACGAGCCCGAACGCCCGGTGGTGTTGCTGTCAGCGGGGGTTGGATTAACCCCGATGGTCAGCATACTTGAAACCATCGGCGCGCATTATCCTGATGTGGAAACCCACTATGTGCATGGTGCGCTAAACAGTCGAACCCATGCGATGGGCCCCCATATTCACAAGATCGCCCATCAGCATGGCAACATGTCTGTCGCCACGTTTTACAGTGCCCCGGAACCCCAGGATAAACCCGGTGTCACCCATGATCTGACCGGCTATATCTCGACCGACTGGCTTAAGGACAACACACCGTTTTCCAAGGCTGATTTCTTCCTGTGCGGACCCAAGCCGTTTTTGCGTAAAATGGTCAATGACCTTCACACACAGGGCGTTTCACACGACCAGATTCATTACGAAATCTTTGGTCCGACCGACGACGAAATTGCCGCATAAAGCCCGCAAAAGAAAAGGACGCCCCATAATATCGGGCGTCCTTTGCCAATTTGAATGAATGCAAACCAGAAGGTTTTCAGAACAGGAACTGCAGGTTATTTCCGCGCCGGATTTCTTCTAGAACGACAAGCATTTCGTGGAACAAGAAGCTTCGTCAGAAGTTAAAGGCATGGGAACCCGACATTTTCGAAAGACGCCGCATGCCCTTTGACATCGCCGAGCTACCCTTGCCCGGAATCATTACGATATTTGCCATTTGCACAATCACCATTGGTTTTGCTGGCGTACGACTGGCCAGCGTTGCCGTCAAACTGGCAGAGCGTACCGGCATGGGACAGATCATCGCCGGTGCCCTGTTTGTCGGTATGTCTACCAGCCTTCCGGGCAGTGTGCTGTCGGTCACCACCGCATGGCAGGGATATACCGATCTTGCGATTGGGAATGCGCTGGGCGGGATTGCCGCACAGACAACTTTTCTGGCTGCGGCCGATATTGTCTATCGCAAAAGCAACCTTGAACATGCTGCGGCCAGTGCAACCGGTCTGGCGCAGGCAACCTTGCTGGTGAGCATGCTTGCCGTGCCAATTCTGGCCTATGCTGGGCCAGAATGGATGATCTTTCACATTCATCCGGCGTCGATCCTGTTGTTTGTCATCTATGGCTTCGGGTTGTCCTTGCTGGCAGAAATCCGTAGCGAACCGATGTGGCACCCCAAGAAAACCGATGTGACAGACGAAGATGCCAAGGAAGACGACGAAGACATACACCCCGAAAGTAACCTGCGCCTTTGGAGTGAATTTCTCATCCTTGCCGGGGTGACGGCGGTTGCAGGGCACACCATCGGACAAAGCGGCCTTGCTGTTGTTGAGAAAACCGGCATGAGCGAAACCGCTGTGGGCACCTTCCTGACCGCGATTGCCACCTCACTGCCCGAGCTTGTTTCGGCCATTGCTGCGGTTCGCATCGGGGCGGTGAACCTTGCCCTTGGCAATATCATTGGCGGGAATGCATTTGACGTGCTGTTCCTCGCCGCATCCGATATTGCCTATCGCGATGGATCGATTTATGCCGCCTTTACCGACCAGCACCTGTTTACCATCGGGCTGGTGATCCTGATGACCGGGGTATTGTTGCTCGGCATGCTTAACCGCGAGAAACGCGGGATCGGTAATATCGGATGGGAAAGTGTTGCGATGCTGGGACTTTATCTGAGCTCGATCTTTTACCTGTCAGCTTAACTGGGCATCGACGTCCAACAGACTTAAAGCACTTCTTTGACCTTGGTCGCCAGATCCTTGAGCGAGAACGGCTTGGGCAGGAAATGCACGCCGTTTTCTTCGTCAAGTTCATCGCGATAGGTATCTTCGGCATAGCCGGAGATAAAGATGACTTTGAGTTCCGGTTTCTGTTCACGCAGCATGCGGACCAGGGTCGGGCCATCGATCCCGGGCATCACCACATCGGAAATCACCAGATCAATCGTCTTGTCGGTCTTGTTTAAGACTTCAAGCGCGTTTTCGCCGTTATTGGCCTCGAGCACCTCATAACCCTTGCTGCGAAGTGCACGGGCGCCAAAGGTCCGCACCGCGTCTTCGTCCTCAACCAGAAGGATTGCCCCCGTTCCCGTCAAATCACGGGACGGGGCTTCTTCGGCGACGGCCTGCGTTTCAGCCAGCTCTTCCTCGGTCGCCTCATAGCGCGGCAGATAGATGGTAAAGGTCGTGCCTTTGCCTTCTTCGCTGTCAACGGCGATAAAGCCACCGGTCTGTTTGACAATGCCATAGACAGTCGAAAGGCCAAGCCCGGTCCCCTCGCCGCGTTGTTTGGTCGAGAAGAAGGGCTCGAAAATGCGAGTCAGATTGTCCTTGGGAATACCAATGCCGTTATCAGACACCTTGATGCCGATATAATCGCCCGGCGGGATAACTTCCGTGCCAGTTGCCTTTGGCTCGTCAATGATTTCGGTGCTGGTCTGAACCGTCAGGACGCCGCCCTCGCCTGCCATCGCATCACGGGCATTGACCACAAGGTTAATAATCACCTGATCAAGCTGGCCCGGATCAACCTTGACCAACCCGATGTCACGGCCATGATTGACCTTAAGATCAATCTTCTCACCAATCAGGCGACGCAGCAGGTTCGACATTTCTGCCAGCGCATCGGTGATGTTGATAATTTTGGGTTGCAGGGTCTGACGGCGTGAGAACGCCAGCAATTGCCGGACAAGATTGGCCGCACGATTGGCATTCTGTTTGATCTGCATGATGTCGGCAAAGCTCGGATCACCCGGACCATGGCGCGACAGTAACAGATCGCAGAACCCGATCATCGCGGTCAGAAGATTGTTGAAGTCATGCGCCACACCACCGGCAAGCTGACCAACCGCCTGCATTTTCTGGGACTGGGCAAATTGTTCCTCAAGGTTCTTCTGCTCGGTCGTATCAAGGAAGTTCAAAAGCAACGCACCGGCTTCGCCCGAACGCCCGGCAACCCGTTGCAGGTAAATCTGTGCAGCAACACCGCGCGCGCCCGAAAGGCGGGCTTCGATCTGACCGCCCTTGCCCATGCCCATAACGGCCTTGGACAGATAACGCGCAACCTCGTCGCGGTCTTCGGGCAGGATCAGTTCAAGGATCGACCGGCCCACCACATTTTCATGGCGCTGCCCGGCGGTAACGATAAAGGCCCGGTTGGCATCGGTCACAGTCCCCGACATATCAGCCAGCACAATCGACAGCGGGCTTTCATCAAAGAACCAGCGTACCCGGCGCTCGGTTTCTGCCAGTGCATGTTCCCATTCGTGGGCCGGCATCGGATCGGGGAAGATCACGGCCTGACTGCGAACCGGGCCCGTGCCCGGAGCATTGATCGAATGGGTGACAAAGCATCGGATCGGCTCGCCGCCCTTGACCTTAAGCTTGACCTCGCCATTGATCCCGTCACCGACAATCAGGTCAGCCAGTTCAAGTGACCCGCTGTTGAAATCTTCGGGATCGCCGCCAAGCCAACTTGCCAAACGGCGGTTGAGGTAAAGAATTCGGCCTTCTTCATCCAGCCCGCACACCCCGACCGGCAGACGTTCAATCATTTGATCAGCATGTTCAAGACCACCCGCAATCGCACCGGCAACAGCGGGCAACATGGTGGGCATATCGTCGGCCTGCTGGGCGGCAATCTGGAATGGGCTATCCTCGCCATGCGACGGCATCAATACCGACGCACCGGACTCTGTCATGACAGACGGATCAACACCATCGACCGTCCATAACATTTGGCCGGAACGGGCATTACCCGCCGTAACCGCGATGCGCAGGCATGCGCCATTTGCCATTGCGACCGGCGCAGTGTCGTCACTGGCGTTGGTTATGTTTTCGCGGTCTCCCTGGGCATCATCGGGTGTCGCAAGATGATCAGCCGCAACAAACTTTTCAGATCGCGACAGGTCGATGTACATCTCCCCGCCTTCGCCGCGCATGGCACGGGTGCGAAGTTCGGCCAGATCGGCACTGCCGATATCAAGATAGGAAAGACGTGCTTCAAGGGCAGACAGCATATCCGCCCCGGGTTCGATCGCCAGTTTGCGCGAGAACGCCGGGTTGGCATAGATCGTCCGGCCATAAGCATCAATCAGCGCAACGCCGATATCGGATTTCGAAAGACCATTGATCACGGGGCCGAGTTCGTCATGCCCGCCATTGCGCCAACGCGCAGACAGCGACAATGCCCCGACCGCAACAATTGCGACCCCGGTCACCATCGACCCGATGATCCACATCAGACGCGCATCAAGACCTGCCTTTGCCATGACCTCAAGCAGGACATAGACAAACGCAACAAATGCGACACTTACAGCAAGGATGAGCCCCCGAAACAGCACGCGACCGCCTTTAAAGCCAATAACTTATCACAATAGTCTATACTTTTAGCTGGTTATGAGACGACTGGCTACCGGCAAGTTTTACCGGGCACCACCTTGTAATCGTCGGGCGGGTTTTGTCCCCTTGCCTCAAGGATAAATAATATGGCGGGGCGATCAGCAGGTGCCGACGCCCCACTCAGGGTTCTATTTATACCAGCAAGTTATATACCGGCGAGCCGTCACAATGGCTCCTTGTTGGTCTTTACCGCGACAGCAGTAGCAATGGCATTCCCAATTTCGGCAATCGCGGCATTACGGGCATCAAACGACGCATCAGTTTGGGTAATATAAACTGCCACAACCAGCGGCTTTCGCCCGGTCGGCCAAATAATGCCAATATTACCCCGCGATCCGTAGCCACCAGCACCGGTGCGATCACCGATCACCCAGTCATCGGGCATGCCCGCCCGGATCAATGGCCCGCCAACCTTATTGCCGACCAGCCAGCTTTTTAAGTGCTGGCGCGATGGATCGGACAGCACATCGCCCAAAACCAGATCGCGCAGGGTTCGGGCGATTGCATCGGGCGTGGTTGTATCGCGCAGATCCCCCGGAACGGCTTCGTTCAGTTCCGGTTCACGTCGATCAAGACGGGTCGTATTATCGCCGATATCACGCAAAAAGGCCGTTACCCCATCGGGACCGCCCAGTGCATCCATGATCAAATTGCCCGCGGTATTGTCACTTAGCGACATGGTAGCATCACATAATGCCCCAATCGTCATACCCGGCGCCCCGACATGTTTTTCCGTGACCGGTGAATAGGTCACAAGATCACTTTTTGCAAAGACCACCTTACGCTCAAGGTTTTCCTTCCCCTCATCAACCCGCGACAGGATCGCGGCACAGGCAAGGGCTTTGAACGTGCTGGTCATCGGGAAACGTTCGTCCCCGCGATAATGCCAGTTCTGATTGCTTTGAGTGTCCATAACCGCAATACCGATCCGGGCGTCAAGACGGCCTTCAAGATCACGTACGGTTTGCACGATGTCATCCGTGGTGTCCTCTGCCCTGACAGACAAGGGCGCGATACATATCAGGACCGCAAGACTGCCCGCGACAAGACGGCCAGCATGATTTTTCACAATAGACAATATTTTCCACTTTCAGTTGGTTGGCGCAACGAATCCCCCGTATGGCATGCATGCCAACGGAGCACGCTGTTTAGAAGCTGCGCGTTTTTAATCAGGATCATGCCGAAATTGAGGTGGAAAAATGTCGAAACGCCGAAGCCGGGCGGAATTCACAATTTAGCAATAAGTCCGCTATCCCAGCTTCTTGCCTTTTTGACGGAACACGAACGAGATGATCTCGGCGACGGCTTTGTAATGTTCGGGGGGAACTTCCTGATCGATTTCAACCGTGGCAAATAGCGCACGGGCAACCGGCGGGTTTTCCATGACGGTCACGCCGTTTTCTTCGGCCACTTCACGGATTTTAAGCGCGATGTTGTCCTGCCCCTTGGCGACACACATCGGGGCACCCATCGTATCAATGTCGTATTTAAGTGCGACCGCAAAATGGGTCGGGTTGGTAATCACCACGTCGGCAGAGGGAACGTTTGACATCATGCGCTGTTGAGCGCGTTGCATACGGATTTGACGGACTTTGGCCTTGATTTCCGGACTGCCTTCGGTCTGCTTATATTCGTCCTTGATTTCCTGCTTGGACATTTTCATCTGCTTGTTGAACTCATACCGTTGGTAGGCAAAGTCCAAGCCGGCAATCACGGCCGTCAGTGAAATGGTCGCAATCAACAAGATCACGATCATGTCGTAGAGACGCTCAAGCGTTAAGGCCAATGGTATTTGGGGGTACAGTTCGACGTCAACCAGTTCTGGCATGATCACAAGTGTAAGAACGACACCGACCAGCAAAAGCTTTGAGACATTCTTGACGAACTCAACCATCGTTTTCATCGAAAACTGATTTTTAAGCCCTTTGAGTGGGTTAAGCTTTTCTGGCTTTGGTTCGATCCGGTCGACGGCCACCACAAGGCCGTTCTGTAACAGATGGCCGGCCGCCGCAAAGAAAACCAAAAGCACAAACGGGATGCCCAGAACCCACAGCATTCCCAGCATCACATCCTTAAACAGGATCGGCATGCCTGCCCGACTAACATCAATCATGTGCGGATGTTCAATAAAGCCAAGCGAGAGATCGCGAACAGCTTCGGCCATGCTCGGCCCAAGCATCATCAAGACAAGACCGCCACCAAACAACAGCATGAAGTTACCGACTTCCTTGGAAACCGGCACCTGACCCTTTTTGCGCGCGTCTTCAAGCTTTTTACTTGTGGGGTCTTCTGTCTTTTGGCTGTCGTCTTCTTCTGCCATTGGCTACCCATTCATGGCCAGAGCATCACCCCGACAATCGGAGCACTCTGCCCTACGGATTGATAAATGCCTCAAGTCCGTTTTCGTAGTATTCAAGAAACACCATCATCATGGATGGCAATGCCAGCGTCAATAAAAGCAGTGCCAACCCAATTTGAACAGGCATGGCAACGAAGAAAACCGGTAATTGCGGCATCAGTTTATTTAACAATCCGAGTGCGATTTGCAATACCAGCGCAACAATCAGGAACGGTGCCGATATTTGGGCGGCAATCATGAAGCTGTCACTGATCGCATGGGCGAAAAACTCACTCATATCGCCAACCGGCAAGGCCCCGCCGGGCGGAAACAGGGTATAGCTCTCAAACAAGGCCTGGATCATCAAGTGATCCATCCCGGTGGCAAACAACAAGACAATCCCGACCTGAATCAACAGGTTGCCGGTCACCGCACTTTGCGCGCCCGACAGCGGGTCAGATGAAAAAGCATTAGCCATCGATGACAGGTAGGCAATAATGCCCCCCGCTGTTTGCAAACCGGCCAGCATGACTTGCGCGAACAAGGCAAAGAAAAGCCCGACCGTAATTTCATACCCAATAGCCAACAGCAAAGACGCCGCATCCGCAGGCTGAGGCGGGAACAAAGGCCCCGCAAGCGGGGAAATCACGACCGCGACCCAAAAAGCAAATAAAAGACGGGCGCGTGCGGGGACACTTCTCGCCCCGATACCGGGCATATACATAAAAGCGGCCCCGACCCTGGCGAAACTCATCAGGACGACATAGACGTTAAGAGTAAGAAACTCCTGAAGATCCATCTTGCCTTGGCTGCCTTGGGTTACGAAACGGGGCGAATGACAGTGGCGGGATAACGCGTGCGTGTTGCACATGGACAAAAAAACAAGTGCCCGCGAGCCGTCGCTAATTTGGCAGTCCGATGAAATGATCAACCATCCGGCCCATAAATTCGACCATTTCCGTCATCATCCACGGCAACAACACCAGAAGAGCCACAAAAATCACCAGAATTTTGGGCACGAACGTCAGTGTCATTTCCTGAATTTGTGTCAGGGCTTGAAACAGCGCGATGACCAGACCGACCCCAAGTGCGATCAACATCAGCGGCGTGGTCACCTTGAGCAGTGTCCAAACTGCGTCATAGGCCACATCCATGATTTCCGCTTGATCCATCTGGTCTTCCCGCCTCGTCGTACTCTTGCTGGCGATCATGCCGCCGGTTCATTCTTCATACAGGATATGGCCGCCCGATTGCCATGATTTCCTGTTGTATCAAATGGTTCTTCAAAAACAAAAAACCGCACGGTCTATCGTGCGGTTTCGTCTTTACGCCATCATGCCTGCATTCAGACCGGCATGTTCAGGATGCTTTGATACGCCTCAACAGCTTTGTCACGCACCCCAACCACAGTTCTCAGGGTCACTTCAGCCGCCGAAACCGCCGTCACAACTTCATGGAGTTCAGCATCGCCGGTAATGGCCTTTTGGGTCATCTGTTCGCTGTTGACCATGGTATCGCGGGCATCATATGCCGCCCCACGCACCATGTCGGCAAAACTCTCCCCCGGATCAACGGTATTGCCCGTACCGGTGACACGTTCGGCGACGGTATCGGTCTTGCCCGCAGCCGCATTGCGGTAGGCAGAAATGGCATCGTTGAAACTGGAGACCATCGGTTGAGATCCTTAAACTTGTCTTGGTCCTTTAGATATGACTGCTTACTGCAGGATATCAAGGGTCTTAAGCAACATGCTGCGCGATGACTGGATCACATTGAGGTTGGCCTCATAGGAACGCTGTGCTTCGCGCATGTCCATCATTTCAACCAGTGTTTCGACATTCGGGGTCTGAACGTACCCCTGATCGTTGGCTGCTGGATGGCTTGGTTCGTACTTCATACCAAAATCGGAGCGATCAGGCACGACCTTATTGACCTTAACCATCTCAACACCGACTTCGCGGTCCATGACATTTTTAAACGTCAGAAGTTTACGGCGATATGGGTCCTGTCCCGGCTGGGTCGGAAGGCTATCGGCGTTGGCAACGTTTTCCGCGGCAATACGAAGACGGGTCCCCTGGGCGCGCATACCAGCAGCAGAGATTTGAAAAGCTTTGTAAAGTTCCATGATTTTAACTCTCTACGATCGGGTTAGATGCGGCCGAGGGCGGAAATGAACATCGATTTCTGCTTGGAATAAAGACGGGTCATGGTCTGATAATCGACTTGGTTTTCGTTCATCTTGACCATCTGTTCTTCAAGGATGACGGCGTTTTTACCCGGTGCGACTTCGTAGTTCTTGCGCACTTCCTCGTCCTTGAAGTTTTGCGGTTTATGCAGGCCCTGGCTGTGGCCCGGCGTGGTCGCGTTCATGGCCAGAATGAACTGGCGATCGCGGCCGATATTCTTCGGATCGAACTTTTTCAGATCGTCGGGGCGGTAATTTGGCGTATCGGAGTTGGCGATGTTCTGCGCAATGACTTCCTGACGCTGTGTCAGCCAGTCCATCTTTTCTTTAAGGTTGGCGAACATGCCAAGTTTGCCGATATCCATTTTCTGCTCCTTGTCTGCGCTTTGCTCAGTATTGGGTGCGCGGGTAAAGCCGACGTTAACGCCATCGCCCTTGCGGGGCCGGTTTGATCAAAGAGGCGATTTTTGCCGCGCCGAACAATCCTGCCAACCTAAATGCATGAAGCGTGCCAGAGCCGAAAACATCCTTGAATTCGCATAGATTTCCCGCAAATGAAGGCTGGTACTAGACCGCGCGTTTGAAAGCGGGCATATTGTGCACGATCTGGTAAATTATGTTTGCCATCTAGCGAAACCGGGACACCGTATGCTCTATCTCACACGAAAAGTCGGCGACTCCGTTGTCATTGACGACAATATCGAGGTCACTGTCGTTGAGGTCCGTGGCAAGACCGTTAAGCTCGGCTTCACATTCCCTGAAGACGTTCAGGTCCTGCGACGCGAACTCTATGACCGCATTCAGGAAGAAAACCGTTCTGCCGCCGTCAGCGAAGACCTTATCCGTCATCTCGGACAATCTTCATCGCCATCCGCCAAAACGGTCGAAAAAGAAGCTGACATCGGCAAGGACGCCGATGATAGCTGACATTTGATCCGTCCCCGCGCCGGGCGGCACCATTTCCAGTGCCCGTTTAACCGACACCCGTCGTTAACGTCGCGGATATCCTAAATCCGGCCCGGACATCTGTCCTCCTATATTGCAACTTTCTGTGGTGAACTGGTTCGACAACGATTTGTTGACCATCTCGGGTCTATGGTCGAACCTGAGATTTGAAATTCAGGCAAAAGCGTCCCGGGTTGAAGGGCAGTATGAGCGGGAAAAAACCCACATATGACATAACGGACGCACCGGCATCCAAAACGGAAAAATTTGCCGCGCCCGGAACGTCTGAGCAAAAGGCTGTTGCCCTTCGCTATGCGCATGGTCGTGACAACGCCCCGGTCCTTAGTGCAAAGGGCGAAGGCGGCGTTGCGGAACAGATATTGCAGGTGGCCTTTGCCAACGGGATCAAGGTCCGCAAGGACACCGATCTGACGGAAATACTGATGGCGGTTGAAGTCGAAAGCGAAATTCCGCTTGAAGCGTTTGCTGCCGTCGCCGAGATTTTGAACTATATATACCGGATCAACCGTATTTACGGCGATCCATCGCGCAGTCAGACCGAGCCGACCGACAGGGTCTCGGCTGCACCATCAGGTGATCGAAACGGGGAAGGCCAATCATGAGCCCTGAACATTTCAAACCCGATCAGTTCAAGAAGGATCTTAAGCGCGTATTGTCGCTGATCCGAACCAGTCAGCGGTATCTTGAAGACGGCAAGGTTGTTGAGCTTTCAGCCCTTGAAACCAAAGTTGCCGATCTGTGTGCGCAGGCCCGTTCCATGAACCCGGAACAACGCACCGATGTGACACCGCTGCTTGCAGCCCTTACCGATGAATTGGCCCTGTTTGAAACCAATATGGAACAGGAATACGCCGACCTTCAACGTCAACTGCGTGGCATCAGTAACACTGCACAGGCAACAAACGCCTATGCCCATGCGGCCAAAACCCGATAAGGGTTTTTGATTTCCATGGTGGCAAAAGGCTGATTTCAAACGCCTTACCGGTGCGAACATCGGTTTGACATCTTGTGTGACCGGTGTGGTCGCGGTAAACAGAAATATGGTCGTTGCGGGTAAGACGTCACTTTTGGACAGTCTCGGGTCGATCACGGGGATGACTACCTGATGGAACTAAGCGCTTATTTCCGGTTTGTTGCTGCCCTGATTTTTGTTCTGGGCATTATCGGGGTGTTTGCCCTGATTGCACGGCGTTTTGTGCCTGGTGCGCGCAACATCAACCGGCGCGGTATTAAACGCCGCCTGTCCATTGTCGAAGTGGTTCCTGTTGATACCAAACGCCGTCTTGTACTTCTCAAACGTGATGATACCGAACATCTGGTCTTGTTGGGGCCAAATGGCGATATGATCGTTGAACGCAACATCGGCACCCATTTTACCGACCTTCTCGACAGTGACGTTACAGATCCCCCGGAAACCGGGGAAAAAGATGCCGATATCCTGTCTGCCACCCGCAAGACCATCGACACGACCGACAGGAAAACCCCCGTATGAGCCGTTCTTTCGATCATAACGATACGTCGCACAACACGACCGCGTCGTCGCCCGCACGGTGGCGCGCACCGCGCTGGTTGACGCTATGTGCGATCTGGTCACTGTTGCCCCTGATTGCCATTCTGATCGGTGGCGATACGGTTCATGCACAAACGTTTAATTTTGATCTGGGCGAAGGCCCGGGGGTGACGTCATCGGGACGCATGATTCAGTTGATCGGCCTGATCACGATCCTGAGCATCGCACCGGCCATCCTGATGATGGTGACGTCCTTTACCCGTATCATCGTAGTCCTCAGCCTGCTTCGAACAGCCCTTGGCATTCAGCAGTCCCCACCCAATCAGGTTCTTGTCAGCCTGGCGATGTTCCTGACCCTGTTCATCATGATGCCAACCCTTGAAAGGGTCTGGGATGAGGGCATTCAGCCGATGATCAATGGCGACATTGATGAGTTCGAAGGGTTTGAGCGTTCTGTAAGCCCGGTGCATGATTTCATGATGACGCAGGTACGCGACCGCGACCTCGAATTGTTTGTTAATTTGGCAAAGGTCGAAGTCACCACCCCCGAAAGCATTCCGCTGCGCGCCCTGATCCCGGCCTTTATGATCAGCGAGCTCCGCCGGGCGTTTGAAATCGGCTTTTTGTTGTTCATTCCGTTTTTGATCATCGACATGGTGGTTGCAAGTATCCTGATGTCGATGGGGATGATGATGCTGCCACCTGTCATCATCTCGCTACCATTCAAGCTGATTTTCTTTGTGATGGTCGACGGCTGGTACTTGATTGCCGGATCTTTGGTGGAAAGTTTCGGGGGGTAGCCCCCGAAAGCGCCGAACCCCAAAAACCAACCGCCCAAAACAAAAGCCGCCCTGCATGTGCAGGCGGCTTTTTAGTGCGTTGGACGTATCGTCCCGACCGTCATTTCCGCGAAGAAAACGCTACGCTTTTTAGTTCCCGAACTTGGTACCCGATTTGAAAACACCATTCTCGAGCGGTTTCAAACCAAAGCTGCCGCGGCGTGGGCCGGGATTTTCGGCAACGTATTTTTCGGCCACGCGACGTTCTTTTTCACTCATGCGGGCCAAAACGGCTTCCATTTCGCGGTATGCCTGACTGCCTTCGGCAGGGGACGACATACGTAGCCAGTAATACGCCAGCACATTGTCCTGTTCCACGCCATTGCCGATGGCATACAGGCGACCAAGGCCAGCCTGACCGTTGGCAGATCCTTTGCGTGCGGCACGTTCAAACCACGTCGCCGAACGCACCATGTCAACAGGCACGCCAAGGCCGTGTTCATACATCACCCCAATCAGGTGATAACCGCCGGGATGGCCAAGCTCAGCCAAATCCATCGCAATATCAAGTGCTGCGGCGTAGTCGGGTTCACGATGGGGTACACCAAAAATCAGGATTTGCGTCATCTGATATTTGGCGGACACATCGCCCTGATCACAGGCATGTGTCAACATCGTCCAGCCGCGGTTAAACAGCTTAAGATCCGAGGAGTGACAGAAATACATCGCAAGATTGGCCTGCGCGTATGCATCACCCTCGCTGGCGGCCATTTCAAACCAACTGATGCTTTCGGCCACATTGCGTTCAGCACCAAGACCAACGCCAAGCGCATAGCCAAGGGCCGATGCGGCTTCGACGCTGCCCGCACGTGCCGCGCGCATGTTGTATTCAAAAGATTTGGATGGGTCCCGGCTAACACCACGGCCTTCAAGATAAAGATAGGCAAGAACACTGGCTGCTGACGGGTCGTTCAGTGCGCTCGCGCGCTGCAGGTACTCGATTGCCGTTTCATCATCCTGAGAAACACCCCAGCCGTTCAGATAGCACACACCAAGATTATAAAGTGCTGCCACGGAGCCAAATTCAACGGCTTCTTCAAACCAGTGCGCGGCGGTTTCCGCATTTTCCTGAACGCCAAGCCCCTTGGCATAAAGATAGCCAAGATTGTTGGCCGAAATAGACTCACCCGATGATGCTTCTTCGTTAAACCAGTACGCCGCTTCGCGGTACCATTGCTGGCCTTCGCCAAGGTCCTCGGCAACGCCGATTCCCTTGCTGCGCATGTAGCCATAGCAGATCGCAGCAAACGCACGGCTTTGACGGTGAATTTGGTCAAGGATACGTCGAGTCGCACTTTCATCACGCGGCATTCCTGCGCCCTGAAAATGCTTTTCGGCAAGCGAAAGCTGCGCAAAGATGTCTTTTTCCACCTTTACGTCATCATAATAGACCATCTTTAAAGCGCGATCCATCACAGCAACTCTTTCGCCATAACCAAAACATCAACGGAAAAAGGGCGCAAATCGGTGCTTTTTAGCTCCGCATGCGGCTCACACCATTGTTCGAGCTTTAATTTATAGCACTAAGCTGAGATTTTTCCAACTGATCGCGATAATTTGCGAGGAAGCCCTGGAAGTTCTCTACCTCGTCAACCTTGTCTGCCAAGGTCCGATAATCGATCAAACCCTGTGTCGGTGACGAGGTAATCAGATTAAATGCCTCTGCAAACGGGCTGGCGGCCATGACCTCTCCATAGCGACGTTTGAGCATATTAAGCGTCCGCTCCTGCCCCCCCATCGCGAGGTTTACTGCCCAGTTCAAGACATAGCGCGCACGCTCGTCAGAGAACCCGTCAATCACATCGCCCTGATCCCCTCCGACCAGACGCTGGAAGGTTTCTGCCGCCGATAAGAAGTCACGTGTTCCACGATAGTAGTCGACCCGCAGCAGTTCGGCATTCTTGGAAAAATCACCTTCAAGCGATGAAATGGCTTCGGCCCCGCGATCAACATCCAAAAGAGCACGCGCCTTAAGGTGACGCCGCTGGGTATCAAGCTCTTCGGAAATGCCCGCTTCTTCGGTCTTTTCAATGACACTGATGGTTTGTTCAGGTTTGCTATCAAGCAAATAGACCAAACCAAGCCGTGCCCCAACACGTGCCTTTTCCACCCCATCAAGGCGGAAATCAACCTGATGTTCGAGTAACTCTTCGGCGCGCTCAAACAGTTCGACACTGACCATCCGGTCGGCAAGACGGCGGATCAGCTCATCACCCTTTTCACCGGCCGGGGTCAGTTCGCGGAACTCGTCATACAGGGCCACCGCCTTGATCGCCGAAATATTGTTGATGTCGTCGCCCAGATAGAGGTTCTCAAACGTCTTGTGCATCAAGTCAGTTGCTTCTATGGCAACCGGCATATTCGGGAAGAAGATCGCAACCTGACGCAGGGTATTTAATCCATCGCGGAAGTCTTTGTTTTCGATCTGCAGTTCACCAATACGTTTGAGCAACGCCATCTCAAACGCATCGCCACGCCATGCAAACCGCAACTTTTGAAGCTGTTCGATCGCATCATCGGCTGTCAGCCGCTCCAAACGCATCAAAAGTTCTGTTCTGTCAAAGATGGCATGGGCACGGGCTTTGCGGTTTTCGCCCTCGGCCACCTGATCCCAGGTCGCCACTGCTTGTTCCAGTTCTCCAGCTTCCTCTTCGAAGATGCCTTTGAGATACTGGATATCCATGATCTTGCTTTCGGATAACCCGCTGGTCAGCAGCATTTTTTCAATCAGGTCCATGCCTGCTTCGGGATTGCCAACCAAAAGTGCCTGCTCGGTCGCAATCGGTCCGATCCGCCCCAGAAGTTCTGGCGGATAGAAATCAAGAATATGGACACTTTCAAGCAAGTCACGTGCGCCTTCGTTCGGTCGCCCGCGTGCAGCAAGGGTCACGGCCCGCCATAATTGCATTTCCGGGATCGCCTTCAGGCGGTCGTCGTCAAGCAGTCGTTCGGCTTCGGCGTAATCACGATTCAGGAATTTGACCGCCGCCTTCAAGGCACGGAACTGGACTTTCTGCGCAATCAGCGGATCGTCTTCTTCCATAACGGAAACGATGGCATTTGCTTCTGGCCCAAGGCCATTGGCCAAATAATATTCCGCCAGTTCCAGTCGGGCCTTGTTACGATGTTCGTCACCACTTTGCGCAATCGCCCCGCGCAACTTATGAATGGCGTTGTTATAATTATCCAGCCCCCCGCGTCGCCAGTCATCAAGCTCGAAGATCAACCCTTCGCGACCATCGCCCGTCGCAGCCCGCACCCCGGTTGCGGACGCCAGCAACCGCGCACCTTCAGGCGAGATATTAAGACCATCTTCGGCGGTAACAACCACGGCCTGACCGTCGCTACGACTGGTAACCTGTACAGTTTCGTTCATGGGCGCGACCACAACCCCCTGCACGGATGGCAGCACTTCGAATTCTGGATAGCGCAGGGCAACCTCGATGCCATAACCCCGTTGAGATGTGGTTACAACACGCAGCATATCGCCCACTTCCGGGTCATCAATCGGAATGGTTGGCCCGATATCATCAAGCGGCACAATCAGGCGTGCACGGGTCTGTTCATCAAGCTCAATCGAGGGGCCAAGTTTTTCAATCGGCTGCAGAATACCTTGTTGCAGCGTGACCCGCCAATCGCCAGCGTCATTGACAGTGGTATAGAGCCCCACCCCTTCGGGGATGGTCAGGCGCACAACGGTCGCATAGGGACTGTCGATCTGCTCAATCACCCCGACAATCTGGGCTGCTTCCTGACGGACGGCTTCAAGGTCAAGATTGGCCCGAACATCAAATACCGCCCACAAGAACCCGGCACGTGACCAGATTGCCGCCCCACCGGGCTGCCCAAACGGGAAGTTAAGCGACATCTCAGTTGCCGTTTGCTCAACCGTAACCGACAGATCGCCAATGCTTTCGCGTTCCTGTGCCCCCCCCACCGTCGCACCACTTTGCTGAGCATCCGCTAGCGCCTGTGCTGCCAAGGCTTCTGGTGAGGTCGGATCAATCCCGTCGTTCGCCGCAGGACTGAGCCCATCTGGCGTTTGCCCGGAATCGGCATTGGCTGTTGCTGGCGGAGCAGCTGGCGCAGCCGGTGCACTGCTTTGAGATGCGGGTGCAGGCGGCGTTGCAGCGGTGCTGGGGGTCGCTGTCGTTGACGGGCGGCTGTCGTCTTCGGCGGTGCTGACCGGGGCGCGCTGTGCGCCCATAATATCAACGACAACCTTGTTACCAGATCGGAAATGGCGCAACGAGCGCGGTGGATCTGTATCAATAGCCACATCAAGCGGGTTTGTCGCCGATTGGCGAATGCGCACCCCTTCGGGCAGACGACGCGAAATTGCCGCCCCGTCAATGCGTGCTGGGGATGCGAATTCAACCGTTTGTGATCCTTGCGCGCCGCTTAACTCATATTCGGTACGATTGGGCCAATCAAAAACCAGTCGGTAGAATGTTGGATGACGGCCAACCCGCACATCAAGGGTGCGCAAATCGGGATCAGTGTTTTCAATATTTGTGGTTTCAACCGGCACGGTCGGTGCAGGTGTCACTTGCGGTGACGTTTGTTCTTGCTGAGCAGGTTTGCTGGTCGGCAGCGGCGGTGTTGGCGCAGGTGGAGTGGCTTGTGGTTTATCAAGGATATCAAGAACCACGTTGCTGCCGACATTAAAGGCCCGCACTTCGAAATCATCACGCAGCACAAAGGCAACTGTGCGGCCATCCGGATCAAAGAAACCGTCTGCAACATATTCAGAAACCGGGGTAAGCACCCCGCGCAGGGATGCGACGAGCGGCGCGTCAAATCGCACAACGAGCTGATCACCGATGATTTCAGCGGTGTAATTGACCGGCTTGCTCCATTGCAGAACAATTCGTCCATAGCCGCTATGCATCCCGGAACGGATGATCACTGGATCAACCGCCTGGGCCATTGCAGGGCGCATTCCGCTAATGGGCAATAAAATTGCCGTGGCAGCCGTGATCGCAGCCGCCAGCAGGATGCGCACAGCAAGATTTGCCATACTTACGTGCCTCCGATCCCGCTTCCGCCATGGGGTTCGATGACGATATCGACCCGACGCGCCATTTCAAAGCGCGTATCTTCATCGACCGTTTCAGGAAGCTGGTCGTATCTTGATGCAGCAAATCCGTAAATATTTATGTAATCTGTGTAACCTGATTTTTTCAATTCGTTCGCAACAGCCGCAGCACGGGCCAGCGAAAGTTCCCAGTTTGAGGCATAAACGCCTCGTCCGCTGAGCGGTCTGGGATCCGTGTGCCCCTGCACACCGACACGGTTACCGATGTTTCGCAAAACACCACCCAGCACAAAAAGCGCCTGCCGTGCCTTTTGGGTCATTTCCGAACTGCCACTGACAAACAACAGATCACCCGGAAGTGAAATCACAAGTTTGTCGGCATCACGCGACATGCGTGCATCGCCAAGTACCGGGTTATCATCAATCGCATCATCAATAACGGCACTGAGATAATCAAGGTTCATTGCCGGTTTGCGATAAACGCGCGGAATGTTGAGGCTGGCCATCGGTTCGTCATTTTCTTCGCGCGGCGATGGTTTGATCGATTGCGACAAAGAATCGACAACCTCGTCCCAGCGGTCAATTTTGACTTTCGACATTGCAAACAGCATGACAAAGAATGTCAGCAGCAACGAAATCAAATCTGCCAGACTGAGCATCCAGACCGGTGGACCACTTCGAGTTTCGTGCTTTTTGAATTCTTCTTCAGCCATCAGCTCCCTCCCCCTGCCTGCGGTCCAAGCGGGATTGGTTGATTGACAGCAGGCTGGTTCCCACCCGGAAGCGGGATGGTCATTCTTTGCGGCGCAAAGATACCGGTGTTCCCGTTTCCAGTTGGCGCGACGCCAGCAGGCGTTGCACCGTCATTTGCACCATTTGGTGCACCGCTTTCACGCTCAATCGGCTGGGGTGGTTCTTTCGGCCCCAGGTTCCAGAAAAACCGGAAGGTCACGATAAATGGATCAGCGCCGGGATCAATACCCACAAAAAGATGATCCTGTGGTGCGCCAACGTCGATCAATTCACGGGCGAATGATCCGGCACGGGCGATTTGAAGGTTGTTTTCAATTTCGACCGTCCCCTTGGAGCCGACTTCACTGCCCATCACCATTTCCATTTCATAAGACGCATAGCCCTGATCATCGGCCAAAACCCTTGCCAGCTGGTCCATGAACTCGGACTGACGTTCGCGAATGAGAATGGAATTGGGATCAAACAGCTGATCCACATGCATGATGACTTCCATCAATTTTCCGGGCTGGATGACCTGAACCCGAACAACTTTGATGGCCGTCTGGAAAAGATGCCCCAGTTTGTCCTGCATGTCCTCGGCCGCAACAACCGGACCTTCGATTGAGGTAACGGTCTGCAAACTGGTCGTGGGGGGTAAAATAGACGCAAACGCAGAAGAAAGACTTTCCTGCACTTCGCGTGTTTTGACCTCTTCAAAGGTCGAAATGGTATTGAGCAGAATAAAGAACGCCAAAAGCAACAGATAGAGAGCGAGAAACAGCGCCACCGCACCATTCGCAGGAGGTGTTGGTGGTGTAGGTCCGTCGTCCTCTATCTCCGCCATATCAACGCCACTTAGTTAAACATCGCGTCAATGTCAGCCTGCGAAACGCCTTTGCCCTCAAGCTGCGGGCCATTCAAAAGTGACTCATCACCTTCTGGCTCTTTTTTCGTTTTCGGATTGGCTGCTGCGTATTTGGCAATTTCATCACCAAATGCCGCCACCAGTCCTTCAACACGTTCCTCAATGGATTTAAGAGCCTTAATGACCTTGGTCGTACGCTGCCCTGTAATATCCTGGAAGTTACAAGCTTCGTAAACACGCATTGTTGCGCTGGTTACGATTTCGGCCTGTTCGGCGGGCAACGTCCGAGCGAACTCTTCAAGTGCATCCATGGCATCAAGAATTTCATGGGTCGCCCCCGCTGTCGCATCCACAATCGCATCAAGTTCGTCTGTTGCGTTGGGAATGTATTCAGCCTTGATATCGTCCGGACGCAGCGACGCGATTTCAGACTTCATCTTGCGAATGATGCCTGAAAGCTCGTCAAGTTCACCAAACAGACGCTTCTGATCCCCGGTCGGCTTGTCACCCACAAAGCGTGACAGCTGATCCATCAGTTCAGAGAGTTGTTCAATCTTCAGATCATCCCCTTCGAGACGCGCATGAAGATCATTCAACAATTGGCGTATTTCGTCCTTGGACGCTTTGGACATAACGGTATCGCGGGACTAATGTCCCGCGCCCCTGATCAGAAATCACCAATAACAGTCTTCATTTTACCCTTCAACGTCTCTGCGTTGAACGGTTTAACGATGTAATTGGATACACCTGCTTTTTTCGCCATGACCACGTTTTCGGTCTTGGCTTCTGCCGTAATCATGATGAAGGGCAGGTCCTTCAACTTGGCATCTGCACGGACTTCTTTAAGAAGCTGCAGCCCTGTCATCGGCTCCATATTCCAGTCAGAAATCACGAGGCTGCACGGAGCTTCACGCAACTTACGAAGCGCCATACTACCATCGGTCGCTTCTTCAATATTCGTAAAGTTGAGCTGCCGCAAAAGATTACGGATGATACGCAACATGGTTTTGTAGTCATCCACAATCAGGATCGGCATATTCGGATCGACGGCCATTCACAACTCCATCAGCTATCTGATCTCTTACCCTTACCGCACGAAACGCGCATATTGGTAAGGCCCCTAATAATCGTGATGTACATATTTAATAATGGTTAATCAAGGTTTTTGACCATTACCAGTTTGCGCCATCACATTGACTATACTCGAATAATTGCACGTTCCAACCCTTCAATAACAAGGTGCAACGCGCGTTAGTGCAAATTAAGCTGCCGTCTTATTGCAACGGCAGCATGTTGATGTCCTGCTTGTAGGCCAGTTCCGAGGTCAAGGCCCGCGCGCGGTCTGGTGTCATTTCTGACAACACGGCTGCGGTGTTTGCCTCGCGCATGCCCAGAGCGACCTGCAGCAAGATATTCATATCAAGATCATTCCAGATGCGGGCTGCATCCTTTGGTTTCATTTTTTCATAGACGCTGATCAACTTTTTGATCCGGTCGTCTTCCTGAATTTCCTTGGTCTCGACAAGCCCCTCAATCGCCGTTTTCAACGATTTCATTTCGTCGATCTTGGCATCAATGCGGGCTTCAGCCGCAGCAATCAGGCTTTCACGTTCATCAAGGCGCTGTTCCTTACGGTCAAGTTCTCCGCGACGCACCGAAAGGTTCTGCAGCAGATCGATTTCTTCCTGTGTGAAAAGGGTCGGATCACCGCCAAGTGTTGGCGGAACGTCGCCTTCTTCCATGGGTTCACCTTCCATGGTCAGGCCAGCCGGATTATCCAAGCCGGGATCCCCGGCATCCGGTGTTTCAGGCGGCGTTGCCGCCTCTTCGGTGGCAGGGGCCTGCGCCTGCGCCATCTGCACCATGCTCACACCTGTGTTTTCGGCGATTTCGGCTTTATCCGAACTTTCCGAGAACAGGTTGACCACCCGCATTGACAACACCATCAGGCCGACAAGAACGACCAAAGGCAGGATACGCACACCAGACATTTATTCACCTAAGCAATTTGGCATCTTGTGCCCATGCTCCTTCACGCTTGTTTTGTCTTTAATCTAACAGAATGACACCACACTCTTTAGATAAAAACGAATGTCATAATAACAAGTCCGGCAGCCCCAAACAGTGTTCGGGCACCCCTCTATCGAACTGATCGCAATGCCGCGAGCAATTCGCGCTCTGCCTCGGAACGACCGGCGTCTTCATCCTGATCATAGACATCAGATGACATGCCGCCGTTACCAGTTACTGAACCACCATTGCCATAACCGCCTCTGGACCGGCCACCGTCATCATCATATCCACCGGCTGTTTTGCCCATCCGTGGTTCAGGGTCCTGGTCTTGGGCGTCACTGCGGCCACCGCGTTCCATATCGCGCACCATGCGGGCGGCTAATTCTTCGGCCCGTGTTTCCACGCCATATCCGTCGCGATCATCAATCACATCGTTGCGATCTTTGCCCGATGACGCCAAATCAGACGCCCCGGCAGTGTGTTTGCCCGACCCAGCGTTGCCCGATTTTGATGATGGGTTCGAACCGCTCGCAGAATTTCCACCCCGGCGGCCCGCGTTGACATCGCTTGCCGCTTTTTCAAGACGGTTGGCGATGCTTTCACCGCGATCCACCATAAAGGTCAGGTCTTCGTTAAGCGCCTCAGCCTTTTCGATATCTTCGCGCAATTTTTCACCGGAATCCTCGGCCATTTCCTTAAGCGCCCTGATCGAGGTTTCCGCGCGTTCGTTTGCGGCATTAAATGCTGTCAGGAAGTTCTGCATGTCTTCGCGGCTGCGCCGAAAAGCCGCCAATTTTCGGTTCAGGATCACGGCATAGATGATCGTTGCGATTAGCAAAACAATCATCACAAGATCCAGATAGAACGCGAAGTCCATTGACTAATCTTCCTCGTTTATGCGCGCACGATCACGTACCTGGATCGCAATGCGGTCGCCTTTGCGCCCCATCATCCCTTTAAACAGCGGGACGTCACCACAACGCACCTCAACTGGCGACGTCGGACTGGTATTAAGGATCAAACGGTTGCCAACCTCAAGGTTGATAACATCGCCCAGCGACATCACCTGCTCGTCGAGCACTGCCAACAGGTTGATATGGGTCTGCCAAAGCTCGTTTGCGAGGTGATTTTCCCAGATGGAATCGCGACCGAACTTCTCGCCCATGAACATCTGAAGCAGAAGTTCACGAACCGGCTCAAGTGTCGCATACGGTATCAGAAGCTCAAGCCGACCACCGCGATCTTCCATATCGATGCGCAACTTGGCCACAATGGCCGCATTGGCATGACGGGCAATCGTTGCAAAACGCGGGTTCGTCTCCAGACGTTCAAACCGGAAGGTCACAGGGCTCAGCGGATCAAACGCGGCGGAAAGGTCGCCCAAGACCACATGGATCATGCGTTCGACAAGGTTGCGTTCAATTGTTGTATAAGGACGCCCTTCAATACGCATGGCAGCCGTACCACGGCGCCCGCCCAGCAGCACGTCAACGATGGAATAAATCAGGGCCGAGTCAACGGTCAAAAGACCATAGTTGTCCCATTCTTCCGCTTTGAACACACCCAGCATTGCAGGCAACGGGATCGAGTTAAGGTAATCCCCAAATCGCAGCGACAGGATGTTATCAAGCGACACTTCAACGTTGTCAGATGTGAAGTTACGAAGCGACGTCGACATCATACGTACGAGGCGGTCAAACACCACCTCAAGCATCGGCAGACGTTCATAAGCCACCATCGATGAATTGATGATGGCCTGAATGCCCGACTGATCACCCGCACCAGACCCATCATCAAAACCAAGCAGACTGTCAATTTCGTCCTGGTTTAGGACACGCGCAGATGGCCCGCTGCTGACCGCAGCTTCATCGCCAGCATCATCCTCATCATCGTCGCCGAGCATGGATTCCCATTCGGCGGCCATATCCTCGCCGCCGTCATCTCCACCCTCGTCATCACCACCGGCCATGGCTTCCCATTCGGCAGCGAGTGCATCATCATCTTCGTCTTCATCAGCCATCAGCAATTGGTTCCTGATTTTGGCATTCGGGCTTTTACAAGGTTACTGTACCAGCATTTCCTTGAACAGAACGTCGTTAATTTTAGCTGGTTTCGCCGCCGCACTGACTCGGATCAGCAATTCTTCACGCAGCCGGAACATGCCCTCGGACCCTGACAGGTCTTCGGGCCGTAATTCGCGAAGGTAAACCTGAAAGTTGTCGACAATACGCGGCATCATTTCTTCGACTTGCGGCAGCATTGCCTGATCGGCAACTTCAAGACTGACCCGGATTTTAAGGTAGCTCTGCTTGCCGCCCCCGGCATTCAGGTTGACCAGAATCTCGGGCAGATCAACAAAGCCGACGTTTTCGGGAACACCCGGTGCGTCTTCGATCGAACTTTCTGAAATCACTTCTTCGGTCGGCGCGCTATCGCCGCCCGACAACATATCAATGACTGGCTGAAGCAACCCGGTGAAATAGGCTGCCGCAGCACCGCCAAGCAAAAGCAGCACGATCAGAATGACAATGACCAGCATCTTCTTGCTGCGCCCACCGCCACCTTCGTCCATTTCGATTTCGTCGGCTTCTTCGCCCATTGGTTCGCAAATTCCTGCGTTCTGGATTTCTGACTTTCCATCCAGCAAACACTGTGCCGGATTAAAAGCCATAACGCTATCACGTTAAAAATCCGTTTCTCTTCTGATCATTAGCTCGTAACACTTGCCATCCACGACCGACAGTCAGAACTTGCCGGGTCAGGGCATCATACGCGCTCAAACTCTTACCAGCACACCTTCCTTACAGGATACGGCTTAAGAACTGCCATTTTTCTGTGGTTTTCTTTGTATTCTTAGTCTTCATAAAATTTTGCACAAGCAACTAAACCACGATTTAGCGTCATTGTGATTTGACGGCGTATCTTTGATTTGGTGCAGGTTTGAGACCATACCATCCCCCAAACCGGAATACTTTTTCCGCCCTGCCACTGACAAGCGGCACTTTCTGCAATTACCGCAATGATTGCGCCCGGCAACAAATGCCGGATCTAATTTTTATCTTTTTAAAACAATGCATTAATCATATTGGCATGCCGTTCGCATTTGTCTTTGGGAAATTCACGGCCTTAATCGGCCCATCTGCCCCAACTGGGAAGTCGACCATGGAAAACGTTTCATATATCGCTCTGTCGCGGCAAAAGACGCTCCGCAGCATGATGAACAACATTTCGCAGAACCTGGCGAACATGAACACGACCGGGTACAAAGAACAGCGGATGATGTTCACAGACTGGGTGGCCAAGAACAAGGATGCCCCGTTCCGCGGCGAACGCGAAATTTCGCTGGTTCAGGACATCTCGCAGTATCGCGACACGACGGTCGGCAATATTGAACATACCAATAGCCCACTCGACGTGGCACTGAGCCAACCAGACATGTTTTTTGCCGTCGAAACCCCGTCGGGCACACAGTATACCCGTTCGGGCAATTTCAACCTGGATCCGGGCGGGCAGCTTATCACCAATGATGGCTATCCTGTGTTGAGTGACGCTGGTCAACCTCTGTTCTTTAACGAAGCAGACGGGCAGATCGAAATCAAAGGCGACGGCACGATTTCCACGGACATTGGTCAGGTTGGCAAACTTCAGGTCGTCACCATCGACAACGTTCAGGAAATGAAAGTAACGGGCAACACTCTTTACCGCGCACCGGATAATGCAGATGGCAACCCGGATAATGCCGCAATGGAACTTGTCGAGAACCCCGGCATCGTTCAGGGCGCACTTGAAAAATCAAACGTCAATTCGATCGGGGCCATGACCCAGATGATTGACGTGCTTCGCACCTATCAATCCGTTACCCGTTCGCTCGAAAGCGAGAATGAACGGATGCGTAATATGATTAACAAGCTTGGTGATATTCGCGCCTAGGGGCTTGCGAACACGGCCTTGAGTAAAATTTGGCGCACAGTCTGCGCAGACGAAGGAGACAAGAAATGCGGTCACTTGATATTGGCGCCCTAGGGATGCAGGCCCAATCCACCAACGTGGATGTAACCTCACACAACATCGCCAACATGACGACCACTGGCTATAAGCGCCAGCGTGCCGAATTTCAGGATTTGCTGTATCAGGACATGCGCCGCGCAGGGTCACCCTCGTCAGACACCGGCACAATTGTACCGGTCGGCGTTCAGGTTGGCCTTGGTGTGAAAACGGCCGCAATTGGCCGTTACATGGGACAAGGGTCCTTGAGCCTGACGGAAAACGAACTTGATATCGCCATTCAGGGCCGCGGCTATTTCCAGATCGACCTGCCCAGCGGTGAAACTGCGTATTCGCGCGATGGTACGTTAAAGCTCGATGCCAATGGTGCGCTGGTGACCAAGGATGGCTATGCCGTTCAACCGGGCATTACCGTTCCCGACAATGCAACTTCCGTCACGATCAACAGCAATGGCGAAGTATTTGCCGAGATTGATGGTCAGGTCGCACTTCAGAACCTTGGCCAAATTCAGTTGGCCACCTTTATCAACCCACCGGGTCTTGATGCGTTGGGCGACAACCTGTTCCTTGAAACCGAAGCATCTGGTCAGGCAAATGCCGGCGCGCCGGGTGATGTTGGCTATGGTACGGTTTTGCAAGGTTACCTCGAAGCTTCGAACGTCAACGTGGTTCAGGAAATCACCAACTTGATCAAGGCACAGCGTGCCTATGAGATGAATTCCAAATCCATCTCCACCACAGATGAAATGATGAGCGCAGTCAGCAACCTACGTTAATTTGGCGTCCTGACTGATCGTACCAAATTTACGCCGACCACGTTCTGACCGCACGTGTGTCTGCGTAAACTGTGTTTACGCCCTATATACAGTTCCGTGGTATAGTAGGCTCATGAATACAAAGAAAATAATCCTCACGCTTGCGATTGCGTTTCTAGCACTCGGTTCTGGACTGGGGCCTGAGATTGCCTTTGCGCAGAGTTCGCAGAACGGAAAAAGTGGCCTGTCTCGCAACAGTCAGCAGCTTGATGAAAACATCTTGCTCAAACCTGACGCGCTGGTTGACGGGCAATATGTCACGCTTGGGGATCTATTTTCCGGGATCGACCCGCAACAGGCCGACATCTCCGTGGCCCATGCCCCGCAACCAGGTAAACAGGTTGTGCTTGATTACCGCTGGCTTTATGGCATCGCGCAGCGCCACAACATAAACTGGCGCCCACGCACGACGGCCGATCAAGTCTTGATCACGCGCGCAAGCCAAGTTATCACCATGGAAGAAATTCAGGACGCTGTCGAAGATGCCCTGACGCAACACGGTGTTGAACGGCCTTTTACAGTCGATCTTTCGAGCGAGAATTTCCAGATCCACCTGTCCGTTGATGCCCAAACCACCGTTGACGTCACGGGTCTTGATATCAATAGCCGCACGAACCGCTTTGTCGCCAGCATTACGACTGGCGCACAGACTGCACAAAGACGCACATATCGCATCAGCGGCAAATATTACCCCCTTTCAAGCGTACCGGTACTGGTTGAACCCATCTCACGCGGAAGTATCATTCGGCCCGATCAGGTGGAATATCGTGATTTTCGTACAGAACGCGTTCCGTCCGGCGCGATCCGCGACATAAACGATTTGATTGGCAAGGAAGTGATCCGCCCTGCCAATCCGAATGAACCGCTTATGTTCCGTGATTTTACCAATCCCATCCTTGTTCGACGCGGCGCACTGGTCATCATTCGCCTCGTGACGGAGAACATGTCACTGACAGCACGCGGTAAAGCATTGGAAAATGGATCAAAGGGTGACGTCATCCGGGTCGTAAACCAAACAAGCAACAAGACCGTTCAGGTGGAAGTCGTCGGCGAAAATGACGTCCGCGCATTACCAGCCATGTCCCAATAAACCAGAAACAACCTGAGCCGGATACGTTTGGCACCTAATATACCTAGCAAGACCAAAGACATGGCTGAAATCAGTCTCTCTTCATCCCCATGCACGGCATCAATTTCCCAAAGGCGAACCTTCAAACTGGCACGCTGCTTGCGTAATGTTTGGCAGGAACCCAGGAGGACGACATGCCCGGAAAAAATACACACATATCATGGCGGCGTATCGCGCTTGTCTCAGGAATGATCGGCGCGACAGCCTTACTTTCTGGCTGCAACGCGATGAAACGCCTTTCTGAAGTTGGCGAACCGCCAAAACTGTCATCTATCGACAACCCGACCCAGTCAGAAGCCTATCGACCGGTCAGCCTGCCTATGCCTGCCCCACAGGTCGCGGAAAGCAACCCGAACTCCCTGTGGCGGTCGGGTGCACGGTCCTTCTTCAAGGACCAGCGCGCCAGTCAGGTCGGTGACATCCTTACCGTGGTTGTCGATATGGCCGACAGTGCAGCCTTTGCCAACACCACAAGCCGTTCGCGCACCAACAGCGAAGATCTTGCAGTGCCCAACCTGTTTGGCCTTGAAGCCGAAATGACCAAGGTCTTGCCCGAAGCGATTGACCCTTCGTCCATGTTTGACATGGATAGCGCCACGTCAAACCGTGGTGCAGGCTCATTGGATCGAAACGAAGATATCAACCTTCGTGTCGCCGCCCTTGTCATTCAGGTTCTGCCGAACGGGAACTATGTCATTCACGGCCGTCAGGAAATCCGCGTCAACAGCGAAGTCCGAGAAGTCCAGATTGCCGGCGTGATCCGGGCGGCTGATATCAGTTCGGCCAATGAAGTCGGCTACGACAAGATTGCCGAAGCTCGTATTTCTTATGGTGGACGCGGGACCATCTCCGATGTTCAGCAGCCGCGTTACGGCAGCGAAGTACTTGACATCATTCTACCATTCTAATCGACAGACATTGATCGACGGCCTGCTCCGTTCTGGGTTCCCGCAGACCGCACAAGCCCCCCCCTCAAAAGACCACCTTCGGGTGGTCTTTTTTTGCCCGAAGGCCATTATCGTAACTTGGTTTTGTAAGTTGAAAACTTGGCTGATTGTGTGAAACGAGAAAAGCCCGGCCATAAAGACCGGGCTTTTTGATTTTGGTTATCCCTAACCAGTAATCTCCCACAAGGCCATGACGTTGCATGGCATGGACCGGCATTCGCACGGTCCTTTATCTTTTTTATCACCCGGCGCGATCAATCGTCGCGACGTGTGCGCTCCATCCGTTCGTGACGTTCCTGGGCTTCGATGCTCAGGGTCGCAATTGGACGAGCTTCAAGTCTTTTCAAACTGATCGGCTCTTCGGTTTCTTCACAGTAACCATAAGATCCGTCTTCAATTCGACGCAAAGCAGCATCAATTTTTGAAATCAGCTTGCGCGCCCTGTCACGAGTACGAAGCTCAAGTGACCGATCCGTTTCCGCAGATGCGCGGTCACTCAGATCAGCTTCTTGAAGCCCGCCATCTTGCAGGTTCGCTAATGTTTCAGATGATTCATGCAGAAGTTCTGCCCGCCAGGTCAGAAGTTTCTGACGGAAATATTCGCGCTGACGCGGGTTCATGAATTCTTCGTCCTCAGCAGGACGATAGTCTGGTGGCAGAGTGATAGTCATGTATGCCCTCTATACAGGACTGTTCGATCGCGCGGCAATATAGATGCAGCACGCCAACGGTGCAAGATGATTGAACAAATAAATATGAATGAATACGAATAGCCCCAGAACTCTGGGGTTCTCAGGTGCGACACACAGGAAATTTCAGACTTAAATCAGCCCGGAAACTTCCAGTTTGGCCAGTTCGACCCGTGCACGCAGATCAATCTCGTCGAGTACGGCGGAAAGTTCCGGATCGTCGATATTTTCACGTTGCTGATCAAGCAGCCCAACCAACTGCTGCAAACGCGCACCAGACAAGGCCCCACTTAAAAGCCCGTCGCGCACGGCCTCAAGCTGTTCAAGCACGCTTTTGGCGCGCAATACGCCTGCTTTTTTGGGCGAATCAAGTGCATCACCACTTTGCTGAAGTGCGAGGAGCGCATCCAGTGCACTAACACCACTAGCACCATGAACGCTTCCCGCACCGCTGGCTTCTCCACCAGAATCGAGCGAACGCATGGCATCTGCAAAACCGCCACCACCAGACGTGCCAGACGCCTTTTTACGCGTCGCTCCGCTCGTACCGGCAGCCTTGGAACCGCTAACCTTCATGACCCGTGCCTGTCCTGTCTGTGGTAATATCTTGCATTTAACGCCGTATGACGTTTGGGTTCCAAACTGCTATATTCTGCCGAAATAAAACCCACGCCTCGATACGTTATATACGTATGAGATAGAGTCTCCCTCAATCTGGGAAACCGCGCAACGGGAAAAAAATGCCGAGTGGCTAAAACGGCTCCGCACTTTTGGTCCCCATATCTAAAAACAGTCGTAATTTTCGCCCGATAAACTCGGCAAAGACGACAGCTTACAGGTCAAGCCCGCACGAAGCGGTAGTTGGCACGATTTTCGCAAAACAGCTTACAAACGCGATTAACATGATCGATCGCACCATTTGTTGGATGCCAAGGCATCCCAAGTCGAAGCGGAACAAACAGTATGATCACAGGTCTTGGCAACATAGCACGCAAAGCGACGATCGCCGTCGCGCTGGGTATGCTCGCCCTGACGCAGATGGCCCCGGCCCATGCTCAGTCGCGCATCAAGGATATCGCCGATTTCGAAGGCGTCCGTGACAACATGCTGGTTGGTTATGGCCTTGTGGTCGGCTTGAACGGTACCGGCGATGATCTGGGCGATGCAGAATTTACCCGCCAAAGCATGGTCGCCATGCTTGAGCGTCTTGGGATCAACGTCCGCGATCAGATCGAAGATATTGACTCTGATAATATTGCCGCCGTCATGGTAACCGCAACACTGCCCCCCTTTTCCCGTCAGGGATCACGCATTGATGTCAGCATTAGTGCCATCGGCACCTCTGAAAGTCTTCAGGGCGGTACATTACTGGTAACCCCGATGGTTGGTGCAGACGGTGAAGTTTATGCCGTCGCCCAGGGCAACCTTGCAGTTGGTGGTTTCTCGGCTGGTGGCAACGCAGAAACAGTTGTCAAAGGCGTTCCAACGTCCGCACGGATCGCCAGTGGCGGCATTGTCGAACGTGAAATCGATTTCAATCTCAATTCCATGCAAGACATGTCTGTTGTTCTGCGAAATCCAGATTTCACCACCGCACGCCGCGTTTCAGATGCCATCAATGCTTATTTGGGCCAGGTTGCAGCACGCGCCAGCGATCCGGGCACTGTTCGCCTGGTCATCCCTGACAGCTACAATCAGGATGTCGTTGCACTGCTGACCGATATCGAACAGCTGCGTGTTGAGCCAGATCAGATCGCCCGCGTGGTGATTGACGAAAACACCGGCACGATTGTGATGGGTGAAAATGTCCGCATTAACCGGGTCGCAATTGCGCAAGGCAATCTGACCATTCGCGTTACTGAAACTCCTCAGGTTTCACAGCCTTCTCCGTTTTCTCAAGGCGGGAATACCGAGGTTGTGGACCGCACCAATATTGAGGTCGATGAAGGCGAAGACAACCAGCTTGGTGTCCTCAATAGCGGCGTTAGCCTGCAGGAACTGGTTAATGGCCTTAATAGCCTTGGTGTCGGACCACGCGATATGATCACCATTCTTCAGGCAATCAAAACGTCTGGCGCCCTTCAGGCTGAAATCGAGGTGATGTGATGATGGCTGATAGCTCCACTGCCCTGATGGCGCAAGCACAGGCAAGTGCACAGAACGGCGCTCAGAACAATATCTCGGCACGTGTAAACTCGCTGACCGATGGCCATATTAAATCCAAAGAAGAAGCCATCAAGTCCGGCGAAGAATTTGAATCCATGTTTCTTGGCCAGATGCTCAATCATATGTTCTCGGGCATCGAAACCAACGAAATGTTTGGTGGTGGCCATGGTGAAACGATGATGCGTTCCATGCTGGTCGAACAATATGCCCAAGAGATGACCCGTGCAGGTGGCATCGGAATTGCAGATGCTGTCACACGTGAAATCCTTAAGATCCAGGAGGGGTGAAAAAATGACCACTCAAGAGTTGATTGCAGAACTTAAAAGCGTGACATACGACCTGATGTCCCTACTGGAACGTGAAACCACGGGCCTTCGGACCATCGCACGCGATGAATACGAGCAGTTCCTGTCGGAAAAATCTGCCCTGTCGATGCAATACGAACAGATCGTCGTTAAATTGCGCGCCCGCGGCGAAGAACTTCGGGAACTACCCGAAGAAGAACGCGCGGAACTGCGTGATCTTCAGGCCGATTTTCAGGAGACCGCCCGACGCAATATGACCGTGCTTCAGGCCGCCAAGGCAACCAACGAACGTGTGGTGCAGGCCATTGTCCGTGCGGTAAACGATAAATCTAAAGACGACTGCACGACCTATAACCGCTCAGCTCAGGCCAGCAAGGCATCAATTGGCGGATATGGCCGGACCATCAACAAGACTGGTGGTTCATTCAGCGTCAATGAAACGCTTTAAGGTTAAAGGCAAATATCATGTCACTAACCCAGGCTCTTAACACAGCGATCTCAGGCCTTAACACGGCGCAAGCTCGTATTGCGATTACGTCTTCGAACATCTCGAACGTAAACACCCCGGGCTATTCAAAAAAGATCGCCGGACAGGAAACCCTTACCCTTGATGGTCAGGGAGCTGGTTCACAGGTTGCTGATATCTATCGCAACGTGAACGAGGGCCTGGTGCGTGAAATGCGTGGAGAACTGGGTAAAGCCGGCCGCGAAGAAGTCCGCTATGAATTCTTCCAGCGTATCCAGACCCTGTTTGGCACCCCGCAGTCAGATGCCGCCATCAGCCAACGCATTAATGACCTGGCAGATGCCTTTGAACAACTCGGCGTCACTCCCGATCAGAACTCGCCGCGCGTCGAAGCCATCGAGAGCGCCCTTCAAGTCATGGAATCGTTCGAGAAGCTGTCAACCCAGCTTCAGGACATGCGTGATGATATTGACGACCAGATCACCGATGAGGTCGACAACGCCAACACACTTCTGAGTGAAATCTCCGAGCTCAATACCGGTATTGTGCGCCTTAACAACCTTGACCAGCCGACGACCGAACTTGAAGATCAGCGTGATCAGAAGCTCAACAAGTTGTCTAAAATCATCGACGTCACGACGTTCAGTCGGAACGACGGTTCGATCGTAATCTATTCGGCTAATGGCGCGAACACGCTACTGGACCGCACGCCGAATAACCTGTCCTTCACCCAAACCGCAGGCTTCGAACCCGGCACGGGTGGGTCCGGCATATCACTCAGTGGTGCAGATATCACTGATACGCTGCGTACAGGCACACTGAAGGGCCTGTTTGATATGCGCGATTCGGAAATTCCCGCCCTCAATGACCAGATCAATGAACTGGCAGGCGAATTGCGCGACGCGATTAACGAAGAACATAACAAAGGCACGGCATTCCCACCGCCGACCAACCTTTCAGGTAACCGTATGGTCGCCACCAGTGACCCTTTGACAGCAACTGGGGCATTCCGGGTCGCAGCACTTGATGACGATGGTCAACTTGTCGCCGCCGATAGCTGGTCCGACATTACGCTGCCGACAACCCCGGCAACAGTGCAAGGCATCATTGACACCATTAACGGTTCCGACGCCGGTGGTTACCTCACGGCGTCTCTGATTGACAATCAACTCGTGATCGAAGGATCCGACGGCAACCGTGTCGCAATCAATGAACTTGATGGACAAATCACGACCAGTGATGGTCGCGAGCAAGGTTTTTCACATTACTTTGGTCTGAATGACTTTGTCGCCACAGTCAAACGTTCCGATACGATGACGTCCTCGGCACAAAGCAATTCTACCACAGCTCTGAATGCAACTGCGAGTTCCTTCACTATCTCCGCTGGATCAGGTGTTCTGGCTGGTGGGATCACGGTGAACTATGCCGCAACAGATTCACTTGAAGATGTGCGTGACAATATCCGTACTGCTCTTCAGGGGGCGGGCATGACTGTCGCTGCCTCAGAAGAAGCTGCCTTCATCGTGGAAGATGGCAATAGGTACCGCCTTGTGCTTGATTACACATCCAACATGACGATCACGGACGCAGGCACACTTACAGGTAAAATCGGCATGACCGAAGATCAGCCGACTCTCGCTGGTAACATGGACGTATCTGCCGCCATCCAAAACGACCCATCGCGTATTGTACGCGGCCAGATGAATGCCGATACCTATGAAACGTCAACCGCGGTCGTAGACAACGCTGCGGCCATCCCAAACCTTGGTCCGCTGGTGCCACCGCCGCTTAACTACACCCTGACCGTTAGCGGTGGCTTCACCGACGTTAACATTGACTACGACAGTACGACATCGCTTGACGATATCGCCAATGCAATCAACAACAGCGCAACACTGACCGATAACAACATCACTGCAAGTGTCGTATTTAACAGTCAACTTGGCGGTTACACGCTAAGCGTTAAAGATGCCGACGGCGACCCCTTCTATTTCAGCGATAGTGGGCTACCCAATGCAGATAGCCTCACCACCGTTCTAGGCTTGGGGATTGGCTTTGGCGTTCACGAAGGCGACAACACTTCCGCTCTAGCGCTAAGCAACACCTTTGAACGCTCCGACATCCAGTTTGAAGCCGCTGGCGGCCTCTCTGGAGAACGCACCTCGTTGACCGATTTTGCTGCTGGCATTGTTGCCACTGCGGCAACCAAGGCATCCGTGTCGCAAGGTGGTTATGAATTCCAGACAAACCTGGTGACTGACTTGAGCACACGCATCCAGAACGAAGCGGGCGTTAACCTTGACGAAGAGATGTCAGATCTTATCATCTTCCAGCGCGCCTACACCGCATCAGCCCAAGTCATAACGACGGTTGATGAAATGTTTGATGCATTGCTCAGAGCAGTTTAAACTGCGAGTTAGAAAAGTGAGGCACTCATGGTAACCCGCGTCGCAACATATACGAACCATACATTGCTTTCGGATCTCGCGCTCCGAAACGCAGCGCGCGTAACTGATCTGCAAAACCAAGCATCGAGCGGTTATAAATCACGCGACTATTCGGGCATTGCCGACAGCACCCAGCGCCTCCTTAATCTTGAGGGTGAGTATACCCGCACAGAACAGTATTTGCGCAACACGACGCAAGCTAAGCTGCGTCTTCAAAGCATGGAAACAGCTGTCGACAGCATGATAACCATTGCGACGCAAATGAAGACGCTTCTTATTCAAGCAAGTTCTGCCCTACAGGGCGACGACGTTAATATTCGCGGACAGGCTCGTCAGGCCATGGAGCAAGTCGCCAACTTGCTCAATACTAACCTTGACGGCCGGTATCTGTTTGCCGGTGGCCGCTCTGAAGAACCGGCTGTTGATCTTGATAAGATTTATGCGCCGGACAATTATATCAGCGACGCAGATGTTACTCTGACAGACGCAACTACGCTTACCTCGCTTGGCATTACATCGGGGCAAATTCAGATTGTCAGTACAGATGTCGATGGTAACAGTGTTACCAGCACTGTGAACTATAATGCCGCAACCGATGATATTGGTGACTTGCGTGACGCAATCAACAGCGTGACGACCAATGGTGCAATTGCATCTATGCGGGGCTTGGGCGGTGAAGGAGATCCACGCCTAAATATCGAAAATGTTGGAAATGGGTCGATCACCATCTCAGAAAGCGGTGTTGGCAACCTTCTTACGGTTCTGGGAATGGAAAAAATCCCCAATCCGCGGGAAGATGCAGATTATTATGACGGTGACCAACTCATCCTCAATGCGCGCGTTGATGATCAATATGAAGTGTCTTATGGTATTCTGGCCGACAATCCTGCATTCAAGAAATTGATCCAAGGACTTGGCGTTGCCGCCGGAACCGAAGATGAAGATGCTCTTGTCGTCGCGATTGGTTTTATTTCCGACGCAATTGATAATCTGCCTAACGTACAGGGACAGATTGGTCTTGATATCTCCAATATTGAACGCTTCGAAGCACGCCACGAAGACTTTAAAGTTTTTGCCGCGCAGGCGATTTCCGACATTGAAACCGTTGACGTGCCGTTGACCCTTGCTGAGTTGTCTCAGCATGAGACGGCACTCCAGGCAAGTTTCATTTCGATTTCGCGTGCTGCAGATTTATCATTGGCTAACTATTTGCGTTGATTATCTAATATAATAATTTGTATCTTTAACTGTTTTGCCTGTTCAATCACTTGCCAGTTGCACAGCTAAAACATTGGACCGTCGGAGTAAAGCGGGCATGGAAACCGAAAACGTTGCCGAGACAGAAACCCCTGAATTCGTGACTGTAGAAACACGATTCGGCGATATCGAATTCAGCTGGGAAAAAGGCATTTACATGCCTGTTGGCCTACTTGGCTTCCCGGAACATCATGTCTTTGGGCTTGCCAATATCCCGAATAGTTCGCTTGATCAGTTCAAGCTTTATCAAAGCCTGACAGATGCCAACCTGTCTTTCATCGTCGCACCATACAATATGGAAAGCGAAGTTTATGACGATAAGGATTTGATGATAGCGCATAAAAGCTTGGCTATTAATTCCGATGACATGGCCATTTTAATGGTCGTCACCATTCGTAGTGCACCGGATGGCAAAGGCATCAGGCTGTCCACTAACGTGCGCGCGCCAATTCTCGTTGATACAGGTCGTCAAGTAGCATGGCAACACGTCATGGGCAATGACCGCTACCCTGTACAAATGGACCTTTAAAAAGACTAGGCACCAAATGAACAGAAGTGAACGTCGTCGCAACGAAAAAAAGTCCACGTCAGGTTCTTCAAAATTATCGGCACGTCCCCTTCGTGCGAGCATGCCAGCACCATCTGTTGAGATACAGCAGCTTATTGCCGCAGGAAAACAGCACCATTCTAGCGGCAACCTTTCGAAGGCGTTGGAGGTGTATAAGCATATTCTGGCAATTGACCCCAAACAGCCGACGGCGCTGTACTTGGCAGGTATCGCACTTCATCAAGCTGGGCAACATGCCAAAGCAATCGAATGCTTGCAGGGTTCACTTTCGATTTTTCCCGACAACCCTGAAGCATATAACAACTTAGGTGTGGTTTTTAACACAACTGGTAATACTGCTGCGGCTGAAGAATGCTATCGTCGCGCCATAGCGTTGAAACCCAAATATGCTGCTGCCTATAAAAACCTTGGCGCGCTCCTTGCGTCCGCAGACAAACTTGACGCGGGACTTGAATGCTACCGCAAAACGGTAAGCATTGCACCAAACCACGCCGAGGGCCTCAAGGCTATTGGCGAAATTCTTATCAAACAGCAGAAATACGATCAAGCACTTGAGAGCTTTCTAAAAGCCCGGGCAATAAGCCCGACGGACGCGGATATCCTGACATCAACAGGCATCGCTCTGCAATATCTGTCGCGCCACCAGGAAGCCCTCAAACTGCACAGTCAGGCCGTTAACTTTCAGCCAGATAACGATCGCCATTGGGACGCTTTTCGTGACTGTGTCGCTGGCATGTCCTTTTCCAGCACGAGTGACGGCCTGGAACAATCATTGCTGGCACTTCTCGACAAGCAAGACATGTCGCCCGCCAGCCTGATGTTCCCAATTATCAGCGCCTTAAGGCATCGTGGTGAATTTTCGCGCCTTCTCGACAACGCTGATAAAGCAATCGTTGAAGACTTTCCAATTCAAGACGATATAAAGAGTCTTAGCCAAATAACGCTTTTCATGCGCTTGATGACAAAGGTTCCAGTAGCGGATTTACGTATAGAAAGACTGCTGACCAATCTAAGGCGCGCCCTACTTTCTCGTGCATGTTGCGGCGAACACAACGATCAAGAAATAAACTTCATATCGGTATTGGCGCAGCAATGTTTCATCAATGAATACGCCTACGCTGTTGATGCGAAAGAACAAGAACATCTGAAGAATTTGAAACAAAAGGTCGAAGGCCTCTTTGCCCAAGGAAAAACTGCTTCCAAAGACCTGTGGTTGCTGATTGCGTGCTATGAGCCGCTCAATACCATGCCATGGAAGTCGCAAATCCCGCAGACTAAAGATAACGATGAAGGCGCGGCCGTGTATCGCCTTCAGATCACAGAACCTGAGACCGAAAAGACATTACGCAAGTCAATTCCTCAGATAGCAGATATTGAGGACGCAACCTCTCAAAACGTTCGCGCTCAGTATGAGGAAAACCCTTATCCACGCTGGATTCACACTTCGCATCTAATTCCCAAACCGGTAAAGGACGTGCTTTGCGCGCCGCCGCTTTCATTCAAACTCGATGATTACACGGCACCTGAAAATCCAGAGACACTCGTTGCAGGGTGCGGGACCGGCCAACATGCAATTCAGGCCGCCTCACGATTTGTAGACACAAAGGTAACTGCCGTTGATTTAAGTCTTGGCAGTCTTTCCTATGCGCTGCGTAAAACACGTGAAGCCGGGATCAAAAATCTTGAATATATACAGGGTGATATTCTCAAACTTGACAAGATTGGCAAACAATTCGACATGATCGAATGTGGTGGTGTTCTTCACCATATGGCGGATCCGCTGGCAGGATGGAAGGTTCTGGTCGACCTCCTGCGTGATGGCGGATTGATGAAAATCGGGCTTTACAGTGAAAAAGGCCGTCCCGACATCATCGCCGCCCGTAAGTTTATTGAGCAAGGTGGCTATGGATCTTCTGCCGCAGAAATGCGTCGATGTCGGCAGGATATCGTTGCCGCTGCGGAAAAAGGCGACCCGCAACTCATACAGCTTTGCATGCGCGGTGACTTTTACAGCCTGAGTCCTTGCAGAGACTTGATCTTTCATGTTCAAGAGCATCGTTTTACAATTCCTGAAATAGCAACCGCCCTCGACAAACTAGGGTTGGAGTTCCTGGGATTTGAAACACCAACCCCACAAACACTGATCCAGTTCCGGAAAGAAAACCCGAATTGCCCGGAAAGCCTTCAACTTGATCGATGGTGCCGCTTTGAGGAACGTTTCCCTGACACATTCAGGGGCATGTACCAGTTTTGGTGTCGCAAACCTGGTAGGTAACATTTGCCGACTCTCCGCATAAAGGCAGGTTATAAATTCCCACAAGACATGACGGAAAAACATTAGATAGATCTAACGCGCCAACAAATACAACCTCTACAGCACATATGACGTAAACTGGCACACCTATTGAATGATTATCTGGCAGATAGTATACTTTTTCAGGATGGTTTCCTGAGCAACGGGCTTGAGCAACATTCCTAAGTAATTGCAAAGCCCAGTGAAACACCGGTGAATTGTGTAAACTCGCCGCACGCAACCAACGTAGGAATAGAAAGATGGCTCTTAATATTATCTCCAACTATGCCGCCAACGTTGCTCACCGTAACCTGAGCAATTCTGACGAAATGGCAACCCGTTCACTTTCGAAGCTTTCATCAGGTACACGCGTTGTTTCCGCACGCGACGATGCTGCTTCGATGGCAATTGGGGCCCGCCTGAATTCGCAGGTTGAGGCGCTCAAGACTGCAACGGTCAACGTCGGCCAGGCAAATTCCATGCTTCAGATCGCCGATGGCGGCATGTCAACCATCAACGATATTCTGACCCGCATGAAGACACTGGCCGTACAGGCAGCATCTGACAATCTGTCAACCACAGAACGCGGCTTCCTGAATGACGAGTTTCAGTCTCTGGACCAGGAAGTCAGCCGCGTTGCAGACTCCACATCTTTCAACGGTGTTCAACTGCTTTCTGGACAGACAACTTTCGGCGTTGATCCTGCTGCAGTTGGTACGAACATTGAAGCTGCAGACGGCATTGCCGCATTCACCATTAATACCGATGCAGGCCTTGTGGCTGCCGATACGATTTCGATCACCTTCGACAATGCTACTAACATTATGACCCTCACCAACACGGACCAGGCGAACTTCTCACAGTCGGTTGATTTGGACGATATTGGCGTTACCGCGTTGGCGGGCGCGCAAACTGCAGACGTGGAATTTGGTGCACTGGGTATCACCCTTACCCTGAACTCTGCATTTGCCTTCGGCACCGATATCACTGCCAACAACACCTTTGATGTTGCAACGCAGACCGGCCCGGCGGCCCTGACCTATCAGATTGGCTCCGGCAACAATGCGGCAGTTGACCGCCTTACCTTCAACTTGACGTCAGTGAGCTCGGCTGCTCTTGGTGTTGCTGCCCTTGACATTGGCACACTTGCCGGCGCTCAGGCGGCTATTACAGGTGTTGATACTGCAATTGATACATTGCAGACAGCACGCTCCAACGTCGGCGTCGGCCAGAACCGTCTTGATTTCGCGGCTAAGAATCTAGCATCTTCACAAGAGAACAATGAGGCGGCTCGCTCAACGCTGATGGATCTTGACGTTGCATCTGAAATGACCCAATTCACCTCCAAGCAGATCCTCGTTCAGTCCGGTGTGGCCATGCTGGCTCAGGCGAACCAGATGCCGCAAAACCTGCTGCGTCTTCTGCAGGGCTAACCGCCACCACGAGCGTTCTCTTTCGAATAATTATTAAAGAAGGGCTCTCGCGAGCCCTTCTTTACTTTTACCTGCACAGATAGACAGACATATAATTGTGAAGAACATTAAGTGATCATGCGTCGACCAAATCGATTCGCGAATCAGATGAGAATGAACTAAATAGCTGTAACTTTAATAACCACATTGAACCAAAACGTGATACTCGAAGCACAGAACCCGAAGTAACATACTGTTTTTATTCATTAATTTTTTATTCACTTTTTGCTAGACAACAAAACCATACATACGTATATTTCAGCGTAGAAACAAATTCGTTTCCAAGTGATCAGGAAGATCTTTTTGGAAACAGTTCTGGCGATGTTGCCAGTCCTCGAACGGCAGCAAGCTGTTCCGAGCTATCCATGTAGGAGAAATACAATGGCTCTTAATATTATTTCCAACTATGCCGCTAACGTTGCTCACCGTAACCTGAGCAATTCTGACGAAATGGCGACCCGCTCGCTGACTAAACTTTCGTCAGGTACCCGCGTTGTTTCTGCTCGCGATGATGCCGCTTCGATGGCAATCGGTGCACGTCTTAACTCACAGGTAGAAGCGCTCAAGACTGCAACGGTTAACGTTGGTCAGGCAAACTCCATGCTTCAGATCGCCGATGGTGGCATGTCGACCATCAACGACGTTCTGACTCGTATGAAAACGCTGGCCGTACAAGCAGCATCTGACAACTTGTCAACCACCGAACGCGGCTTCCTCAATGACGAGTTCCAGGCGCTCGATGCCGAGGTTTCGCGTGTAGCGGACTCAACCTCCTTCAACGGCATTCAGCTGCTTTCCGGCCAGACCACCTTTGGTGTTGACCCTGCAGCTGTTGGTACAAACATCGAAGCTGCTGATGGTATTGCGGCTTTCAAAATCAACACCGATGCTGGTCTTGTTGCTGCCGACACGATTTCGATCACCTTTGACAACGCCACGAACATCATGACCCTGACCAATACGAACCAGGCGAACTTCTCGCAGTCGGTTGATTTGGACGATGTTGGTATTACTGCCTTGGCAGGAGCTCAAACTGCCGACGTAGAATTTGGTGCACTTGGTATCACCCTTACTCTGAACTCTGCTTTTGCGTTCGGTACAGATATCACCGCCAACAACACCTTTGATGTTGCAACGCAGACCGGCCCGGCCGCCCTGACCTATCAGATCGGCTCCGGCAACAATGCCGCGGTTGACCGTCTCACCTTCAACTTGACCTCGGTCAGTTCTGCCGCACTTGGTGTTGCAGCACTTGACGTCAGCACTCTTGCAGGTGCTCAGGCATCAATAGCAGGCCTTGATACTGCGATTGATACGCTGCAGACTGCACGTTCTAACGTGGGTGTGGGTCAGAACCGTCTTGATTTCGCGGCCAAAAACTTGGCCTCGTCACAGGAAAACAACGAGGCAGCTCGTTCGACACTGATGGACCTTGATGTTGCTGCGGAAATGACCAAGTTCACTTCCAAACAGATTCTGGTTCAGTCCGGCGTGGCTATGCTGGCTCAGGCGAACCAGATGCCTCAGAACCTGCTGCGTCTCTTGCAGTAATCCGGATATCCGAGTTGGGATGAGGGTTAACCCTCATCCCATATCCGGTTTATCCTTTGCCCTAGGATGGCATAGGAGGGTCAAATGGAACTTGTTAGCACATATACTTCAAGCACCACTAAGAGCAGCAGTTCTTCTGTTCAGGCTCCTTCTGCGACGACGAGCAATGCTCCAAAACAACTTGATCTGGCAGCCGTACGGCCTCAGACCACTGACAATGGCCCAGCTTCAAAGTTTCAGCAGGCTCTTGCCAACCTTGATATTCCGGAAATTGCAAACAACGATGCGCGTGTTGAATTGAATTTCAATCAAGACACCGGACGCGTCGTGGCAAAAATCACAGATCGCGCCAGCGGTGAAATCCTGCGCGAACTTCCGTCCAAAGAACTGCAGCAGCTGTTTTCCCAGATGCGTGAATACCTCGGCAGTGTTGTGGACGAAGAAATTTAATAAGGTGATTGGGCACCAGTCGGCACGCTTCTTGCTCCAACCAATTGGTTGATGGAAATGCAAGCTTACAGCGAAGCCTACTGATAGCGCCCAGGGAGCTAAACCAATGAGTAGCTTAAACCTAAATAACATTTATGTCGGCGAAAATGGTCGCGTACAGCTATCTGGTGGGTCTTCGAATATCGACTTTGTCGATACCGTTGACCAAATGATTGCAGCACGTCGTATTCCGGCAGACAATCTTGAATCTCGTATTGAGAAAAATGACGAAAAGCTTGTCGCGCTCAAAGAGCTGCAGACGCTTATGGGAACACTTAAGGACTCGATGGCAAACCTTTATGGTGCCACGAGCTATGACAATTCTAAAAATGTCTTCGAATCAAAGCAAATCTTTGCCTCTTCCAACGGTTCGACGGCAGCGTCTCTGATCGGTGTTACCGCAACAAATGCCGCCGAGTCCGGTAGCTACACCTTCGAAATTGATCAAATTGCCAGCAACCACAAGCTTTCAAGTGACACGCAGGCTGTGGCGGCAGGCGCTGACGTTACCGGCCTTACCGGAACAGGCGAATTTACTATTACGGGTGGTACCGGCAGTGCCAGCATTACAGTAAATGCTGGTGATACACTTCAGGATATTCGAGACAAAATCAACAATGCCAAGGATAACACCGGCGTACAGGCATCTGTTATCAAAGTTTCCGCTACCGAAAGTACAATCATCTTCACGTCAACTGAAGAAGGTGTCGCCAATCGTATGTCCTTTAGCGACGATACGGGTTCGGTTCTTCAGAGTCTTGGTGTTTTGACCGATGCAACCACCATCGATGCAGCAAATGTCATTGATGATGGCAATGATGCGTTGATCAAGCTTGACGGCATTTCAGTAACCCGTGGATCAAATGAATTTTCCGATCTGATAGATGGCCTATCTATAAGCCTGTATGATGCAGAACCTGGAACAACGGTGACCATTGGCATTGAGCAGGACCTTAATCAGGCCAAAACAGCCATCCTTGATTTTGTCGAAGCTTATAATGCAGTTCAATCCTTTGTGAACGAAAAGACATTTGTCGATACGTCCACAGGAAAGGCATCTGACGATGCGATATTGCTGGGCAACTCATCCGTCAAGAGTATTGAAGCCGCATTGCAACAGATTGCTGGCTCATTTGCTGACGGCGTAACCGACCGACCGGGCAAAGACGATTATACTGTGCTTGCGGAAATTGGAATTGATTTCGTTGGCTATGGTGCAAATGCAGATCCAACACTTTCAAAAACGCTGGAAATTGACGAAACCGCTTTAAACGCAGCACTTCTGAACAATCCAGGCGAAGTGATGGACTTATTCCTATTCCGGGGCAAGTCGGATAATTCTGACGTCAGCATGACCAGTTTTAGTGGCAAGACAAGTGCCGCAACGTACGAATTTACCATTGATGCATCTGCTGGTGACATCAACAGTGTCACCTATGACAAGACGGTCAATGGCGTTACAACGTTTGGTAATGTTGCAACGATCAATAGTGGATCAAGCTTTACAACCGAAGACGGCCTTAAGTTGTTTTACGGTGGTGACAAAATGGCTGCAGACACTGCAACCATTACCACCAGCAAAGGTTTGGGATCTCAGTTCTTCTTTGAACTTGATTCCATTCTTGACGACGAAAACGGGCTTTTGTCTCAGGAAATCTCGGAAATCGAGACGCAAAATACATCTTATGGCGACAAGGTTGATAGGATTGACGAACGCCTCGCCGGACAGCGAGAAGTCCTTATGGATAAGTTCATTGCGATGGAATCTGCCCTTGCGCGAATGAAGAACATTCAGAGTTCTCTCGATGAGTTGATGGCTGCAGGCAAAGAAAACAGTTAACTTTTGTCCGCCATACATGCACACTAGCATGTCCAGCCGTAGACTAAGGAGTGTCTCATGAACGAACACGCCGCCCATACTTACAAGCAGCAGCAAGTTAATACAGCCTCACCGGCCAAGATGGTGTTCATGTTGTATGAGAAAATTTTGTCGCGCCTGCAAGAAGCCCAAAACGCAATTGAGCGTAAAGATATTCAGGCCCGTTGTAATGCGAACTCCAACGCGCAGGAACTGATCGCCCATTTGTCAAAGACCCTAGATATGGATCAAGGGGGTGAAATCGCGTTCAATCTTGAACAGCTTTATTCCCATTGTCTTATTCGGTTGATGGATGTTGATCGCCACAACGACCCTCAGGCTGCAGAAGAAGTCATCGGGCTTCTCAGGCCGATCAGAGATTCTTGGTATGTTTTGTCTGAAAAAAGTGAAGGCGAACTTCGTCAAGCGATCATGGCTGTACAGCAAGGTCAGCCGGCACAGCCGACTGGCGAAAGAAAACCGGCAGGCGATGAAACTCCGGCCCCTGCCAAGTCAACGTTGTCGATCTCGGCCTAATTAGGCTATGTAGACCGCAGACATATTAAGTAAGATTTTGAAAGCCTCCGCCATGCCGGGGGCTTTTTCTTATTGTGTCCTCTGCCCTGCTCTATCTTCCATCTCACCTATCAGACGTGTCTCACCAAACTCACACGGGCGTTTTTGCCCTGTTGGATGAAGAGCATCCGCTCGGCAAATTTTACCCCAAGGACCTAATGTGCGCTAACTCACTGAAAATATAAGGATTCTGTTAACACTTAAAACTGGCCCGCCAATTGCAAATGTTCTGACACTGTTTCGATGAGGACCGAAATTATGAACAGCTCTGCGATTACAAACAGCATTATGCCAACCGTCTCTATTCCTGGCTCCAGCGTGCAGGAAAGTGCCGGTTCTGGCTTTGGCGACGTGATGAATTCAGTCAAAGATAATTGGTCTGAACGTAACGCGCAGATCAGAAATGACGCGGCAAAATCTGCCCAGAGCAACTGGGAGAAAAGCCGCTCAGACGCAAAAGCGCATCTTCATAACAACGATGCCGCTGACGAGTACGACGCACGCAACGCGCGCCGCGACGACGAACCGCGCCATATCGACAAAGACGATCATGCCGAGGTCCGCGAACAGAAACCCGATGAACATCAAGATGTCAGCGCTGATCGCAGCGACGATACGCCGCGCGATCCGGACGCACAGGCAAGCAACGAACCCGATGCATCGGGCGATGACGCCAGCACCGCCAAAGAAACATCTTCTGATACTGCAACCAATGAAGAGAGCCAGAGTACAGGCGAAGCGACAAAAACAGACGGCGTCGCCGATAACACAGTTGTCGACCCGAATCAGCCGGTTCAGGCCGTGCCACTTCCGGGATCGCCAGAAGCACTCGCTCTTGCAAATGCCAAGGCACAGACGGTCGCAGTATCTGGTACAGCACAGAACTCAGCAGCGGCGAATAATGGTCAACCTGCCGCTGGCATGACGGCCAATGGTGCTGCTTCTGACGGCACCACCGACGGATTGATGAGCTCAACCGCACTATCGCAGCCCGCCGCTGGCGCATCGGTCAAAATGGCGATGAACGCCGCAGGTGAAGGCGATGCCACGGGAGACGAGCTGTCATCCGACAAGTTCCTCTCGCGCGTTGTTGACTCCATGAGTGGAGACGGCAAAGGCAAAACGGAAACGCCGTCAAATGCGACGACGACCAATACGGCTACAGCTGGCACCAATGCCAGCACCACACAACAGTCTGCAGGCAATCCGGCACAGGCCGCACAGCAAGCCATGGCCGCAGCGGCAGGCGCACAAGCGCCCACCAATACATCGCCCCAGCCTCAGGCGGCGACGGCTAATGGAAATACCGCCGTTACGGCAACAACAGCTACAGATGGATCGGCACAAGCGGTTAACGGGCAAGTCAACAGTACCAACAGTCTAAATCAGGCTGGCACCAACGGCCTTACAGGTCAGACAGCACGTCAGGCCCCGGCTCAGCCGGTTCAGCAGCAGGTCGCGGTTTCAATCCGCAATGCTGCGAGTGAAGGTGTCGATAAAATTTCGGTCCAGCTTCGCCCGGAACATCTGGGTCGCGTCGATGTGAAACTTGAAATCGGTCACGATGGCCGTGTTCAAGGTGTCATTCAGGCAGATACCCGTGAAACGCTGGATATGCTGCGTCAGGATTCTCGTGCATTACAGCAGGCTCTTAAAGATGCCGGCCTTAATGCAGACAGTCAAAGCTTCACCTTCGAGCACAGGAATGAAGGTGGCCAAGGTCAGGATGGCAATGGTCGATCTCAGATGACAGCCAATCAGGGCAGCAGCCCCGATGATGGCGATGTCCTGAGCGGAGCCGAACTCGCCGAACATGTTGGCATTGGCTATGGGATCAATCCCAACGGCCTTGTCGATATTCGGATATAGGAAAGGTAGAGGGACAAGCCCATGGCCATTTCATCCTTAACCAACGTTGGTCTTTCAACGAATGATACCAACGCCGCATCAAACAGCTCTGCCAATCAGCTTTCGGCGAACTTTGATACGTTCCTGACCCTGCTAACCACGCAACTTAAGAATCAGGATCCGACATCGCCAATGGAAAGTGACAAGTTCACTGACCAGTTGAGCCAGTTCGCCCAAGTTGAACAAGGTATTCAGAGCAACAAGAACCTCGAAAACCTGTTGGCCATGCAAAGTCAGCAGCGCCAGCTATCCGCTCTGTCCTATGTCGGTGCCGAAATTGAAGCTGTTGGGGATACCAACTGGCTTAAAGATGGCGGCGAGCTTAATTACAAATACAACATCTCGCCCGAAGTTCCGCGCCTGCAGCTGCAGGTTCAGGATCAGTCCGGTGCAACTGTCTACTCCGAAGAACTCACCGATGTTTCCGGCCTTCAGAGCTTCCACTGGGATGGCAAGAACAACAGCGGTGTTGCTCAAGCTGAAGGTGCATACACGCTGGTTCTCAAACCGATGGCTGCAAACGGCGATACCTTCAAAGATGAAAAAGGCAAGCCTGCCTCTACGGCGATTGGCATCATTGGCTCTGTCGACAGTGTCGACATTAATGATGACGACATTTATCTGCGCATCGGCGATGTCGCTGTACCGTTCTCGACCCTTACCAACGTTAAACTGGGCGCGAACAGTACGGATACCGGAACGGATCCGGGAACGGATGATGGTTCCGATACCGATGAACAAGACGAAGCAGCCTAAGGCCGCATTCAACTGGATTTGATGAACACCTTGTAGGTGTAGGAGAAGAAAAATGAGCCTTTTTGGTG
>NZ_CCDX020000024.1:0-36698 GCF_000751115.1 Thalassospira sp. GB04J01
TGAGCCTGTGCTCATAACTTGAAGGCTGAAGCTGTGAAGAAATCGCTCCAGTGGAGCGATTTTAAGCTGAAGGTTGAGCACGACCGACAGGTCGCGCGCAGACTGCGGCGTCCCACATCCTCTAACCCATCCGTCATCCGACCGTGTGGTGTCTTACTATGTCGGGCATGGGTAAATAGTTTTACGTGACAACGCTAAACGACGTCCTCAAGCTCTTGGGGGAACCTATGAACGGTCTCGATCTCGATCCATTTGGTCTGCGACATGTTTCAGATAGTCCTCAATGGTTTTGCCTGTTTCCGGCTGGAAGGCTTCCCCAGTCGGTTCGCAGTGCTGCATCTGATCAATCCGAAAGGCCCGGAAGCTATTGCGGAGCTCGCACCAGGCAGAGCACGTCCAGACGCGACCCCAGAATTCGGTTTGCAGCGGACGGATCACGCGAATGGAACTCCGGTCATCCAGAGACCGGTAGTCGATCCGAAGCTTGAGCCCCTCGCGGATCGCGCGACGGATCAGTGGCATATGTCGGAACCCCTCCTGAGCCCGCTCGAAAGCGTAGACACCAAATCCCCAGGACTTGGGAGCCTGACGGCGGTTCGACGCATGCTCACCCACCTTGTTCATCACAGCCGCCGCGGCGGCTTGCAGCTCCTCGTCGGCGGCCTCTTGCACGATTGCCATCCCAAGACTGAGTGCTTCAAGCTCCGTAAATGACAGCGCCATGGGGGGAAGAAAGACCGGTTCGCGCAGCAGATAACCCACACCGCGCTCTCCATCTATCGGAACACCGGACGCCACAAGCGTGTCGATGTCCCGATAGACAGTACGAACGGAGACTTCGAGCGCATCTGCGATGTCGCGGGCAAGATGAAGCCGCCCGTCTCGGACGATCTCCACGATTTCCGCAAGTCGCTCGCTGCGCTGCATGAATGGGTCAGTCGATGACCACTTCCAGCTCGGAATGCGTGAGCTGGACAGTCGGTCCGTTGATGGCGAAGAGGAAGTCGGCGTTCCCAGGCTCTTTGCTGATCTCGGCCGCAGCGGCTCTTGCGGAGTCCATGTCTTTCCACTGGATATGCTCTATCCATGTCCCGTCTTCTGCCCATGAAAGACGACGGGACATAAAGCCGCGACGGGCCACGACCCAGGGGCTCATTCTTTTTGCGGCGGCAACAAAGTCTTCGCGGCTCACACCTTCGTTGAGCTTGAAGGTGACGGTTTCGATTACATTCTTTGACATTGGATACTCCTGTTTGTCTTATAAGCGATCCGCCACTACTACGCCACCTCAACTGACATATTATGTCAGTTGAGGTGGCGAAACTGGAAGTTGATACCTGAGAAAAGGACACTGGAACGCGGTTCTCGAACGGCAACAATGTCCGATTTGCTGTTATTTAAGCGCAATGAATAAAGCCCATTCCCTTGCTTGTCGCCCGTCCTACTGATCCCCAACAACCTCATCGACAACACCGGACCTCACCAAATCCTCCGTACTCGGAAACCAGATGCCCGACGAGGGGGCAAGGAAAACCTGCGCAAGAAAATCCTCTGATATGCCTTGTTGGCGATAGAATTTGATTTCTTTTTCCTGTTCGCCTTTGAGGTCGTACTGCGGAAACGGGGATTGGAGTTCAAGCTTGTACTGATGAAAGCCAAGCTGGGCGTTTGGGCCGAGGTGGCGTTTGGCACCGCCGATGAAGGCGGTTGTGCAGGCGGATTTGCAGGTGTCAAACACATAGGTGTCGAGCTTCCGATCCCGGATCAGATAGGCGACACCGCGCCCTTCATAGATATGCCCGCCTTCACTATGCAGCACGACCCCGGTGACGGTGGGGTTTTGATCGACAAGGGCGGTGAGTTTTTGCGTCATGCCAAGGGTAAATATCCCGGCAATATGAATGCGTTTGCCATCGTCACTGAGGCTTAGCGTATATTGACGTGCACGGGCATCTTCAAGGGCGGTTGGGCTTACGACGATAAACCGTTCTGGCGCCAAGGCCCGGAAAGATGTGGCAATGCTGAGTGCTGTGAAGGCCAGACAGAGTGCAATCGTGCCATAGGCAACGACTGTCCAGATGCCGGAAAGACTGCTGGTTTGCTGCCCGGTGGCGCGCAGCACGCCGGTCACCTGCCAGACAAAGACAACGCCATGCCCCAGAAGGATGAAGAGGATGGTTGCCATCAGGGCGTCGGTGCGGTCGGGGATAAAGGGCGGGAGGGTATATCGGTCGGCAAACAGGATGACAGCGCGCAGCCCGATCAGGTTGATCAATAGCGCATAGCCGAGCGGATGCTTCCCCTGCCAGTGATCCCGGATATAGGCCAACCGATCTTTCCCTTAAAAGTTCAGTTCCTTTTCTTACGATACGATTTTATCGTGGTCCCGAACAGCGCAATGCGGATTTGTGGGACGAACAACTTGCGTGAGCCGTTTAGGCCGCTGTTCAACGGCGTTGGGGCTAAAAAGGGAATTGTTCCCTTTTATTCTAGTTTTGAGATTGATCTGCGGGTTCTTCCGTCTGTTCGACCAATGTTATTCCCATCATCATCTCATAATGAGATAGATGATTGGTAACCTCAAAGATTCGTTGAAAAACATTTAACTGGCGTTCTACCGTTTCGATACTGGGAACTACTGTGTAGTCGTCATCTGTGAAATGAGAACCCTCATGAATCCAGGAAATTAATGATCTGCAAACATGTTTCTCTGACCCATCAAAGAAATCTGGTAGGTCATTTAGCTGTTGATTACCAATTGTCGTAAAGTAGTACTCAAGAATGCGACGAATGGTATTCCTAATTGTATGTTTGGAGTTGTTTGGTCTTTTAATTTCATCCCAAAGCATTTGATAAGCTGATTTTACCGGGCTTTCTGAGTGTCTCTCTATGGTAGACACCTCGTCGCGTTTCGTCACAAGCCAATAGCTTTCTGTTTTTGGCTTTTTACCTTTACGTGCGTGCGTGCTTGAAAACGCGACCTCTTTAAAGAAGTACATATTGTGAGTGAGGAGTATAACTTGTTTAATCGGCGAATATTCGTCGAAAATTGAAGAGATAATCCCTTTGATAAGAGTGCTGACGATAAACAGAACTTCACTGTCTAGGCTAGAAACAGGGTCGTCTATGACTGCAATTCTGTTAGAGGTTACGTTGTCTTGCGTGATACTTCCTCGGAGTAGATGAACAAAATAGAGGAAAGTGATGAAGGTTTTTTCACCCTCACTTAAGCTCGTTTTAGCATCACTCCCATTTGGTCGGACAATGCGATAGTAACCAGTGGATTCTGATACGGCTAATTTAAATCCCTTAAAACCAAAGTCATTCAATATTTGATTTATCGCCATGACCGAACCTTGAATTGAAGTTCCCTTTTTTTCCAAGTTGTTTAGGACGATATTTTTCTTGTCGAGTGTAGATCCTTTATTCTCTATTGATTTTTCGATGCTCTCAATTGCTTTCTCCACAGCAGTAATTTTTTGCTGAAATATGTTGATATGTTCCGCGGCATCTGTAGCGATATATGCCCAAATATCATCTTTAAGTTTTTCTTTTTCAGATGACTTGTTATCAACTAATTGGTTGTGCACTCTGATTCTATCGTTTGCAGTGAGAATTAAATCGAGAATCTCTTGAAGTAATGGGGACAGATCGTTGAGATTGCACTTATGGGTTGGTTCCTCAATCTTTCTGGAAATTGATTTCAAGTTCGCTTCATGTTTTTGTTGTAAAAGTTCGAACTGGTTGCTGAGTTTTTGTTGATCTACAAAATCGGTTTGAGTTTGCTCTATTTCTTGAACTGTATCTTTAATGCTTTCCCATTCTGTTTTGTATTTATCCAAAAGAATTCGAACGGCTTTGATGTCTGACGTATATGCTTCATCAAAATATGCATTAAGCTCATCGTTTAAGTTATGAGGCTGTTTCTGCTGACAAAACGGACATAAATCATTTGAGTGTTCTAGAAACTGCATACCTTCTCGTACCCAGTCTGAATTCGACAACCTTTTTATCAAGTCGGAAACGCTGACGTCTTCTTTCCCAACGATCACTTTTTGAAGTATTTCATTGTTGATTAGCTTCGTTATGTGATCGACAGAGAAGAAGGGAAGTAGGGGAGCTTTATCTAAATTTTTGTCGAATAGAGAAGTATAACGTTCTGCTAATTCAATGGTTGTTTCTTTCGTTGTGTGCTGAGAGGTATGAGCTTTCCGGATTCTGGCTGAAAAGTCAGGCTTTTTCCCCAAAGTTCCCTTTAGGGCCTCTTTAAAAGTGTCCTGATACTTTTTCTTGAAGGCCCACATGTCTTCGTCAAATTGTTTCTCGAGCTCAGATTTTTCTGTGCGTTTACCAAGTTGGTCGTCGTGGCCATCAAGTGTATTAGTTAGCTGATCTATATCTTTTCTAAGATTATCAACTTCTTTCTTTGCGTTCTCGATGTCTTCAACTAGCTGCTTTGACTCTTCTCCGAGCGTGAATATTCCCTTCAAATCTCCGGTTTGGTGAAAATTTTGCTCGATGAAGTCTTGATTGTAGGTGTTTAACTGCAACTTGCTGCCGGTCCAAAGCACTGAGCAGTTATCAAAAGAATCGGGGGAGTTCACTACTCGGGAAATGGTTGTCTTTCCCGAACCATTTGCGCCGTAAATGAAGTTGACTGGTGTCAGGTTTTCAAGCTTTTGGCCAACGGCATCGTAAGTGGCTACATCTCTCAGTTCAATTTCTTTAAGCATTCTGCTCTGCCTTCAAAATACATTCAACATATGTAATTTTAAGTGTATATGCATCTATCGTTACACTCAAAAATTAAATTAGAAAAAAAACATAGAGCGCAGATCAATGAGAAGAGAGGTGTCTTATTCATCTTGCTTATCAAAAAAAGAAAACACCCCCAGCCTCACAGCCGGGGGTGTTCCCATCTCAGAGCCCAAAAGCTCCAATCCAAATCATCTCAAAGGCACAAAGCCTCACGCCAGATCAAACCGATCCGCATTCATCACCTTGGTCCAAGCCGCCACGAAGTCCTTGACGAACTTCTCGTGGTTATCATCCTGGGCATAAACCTCGGCATAAGACCGCAGGATCGAGTTTGAGCCAAACACCAGATCAACGCGGGTGGCGGTGAACTTGGTGTCGCCGGACTTGCGATCAACGATATTATACAGGTTGTCGCCCACCGGTTTCCAGCTGTTGGCCATGTCGGTCAGATTGACAAAGAAGTCATTGGTCAATTTGCCCACCCGGTCGGTGAACACACCATGTTTGGTGCCACCATGGTTGGTGCCAAGCACACGCATGCCGCCAACAAGCACGGTCATTTCAGGGGCGGTAAGGCCCAGAAGCTGCGTGCGGTCGAGCATCATTTCTTCCGGGCTGACGACATAGTCTTCCTTGACCCAGTTGCGGAAACCATCGGCCAGTGGCTCCATCGCGTCAAAGCTGTCGGCATCGGTTTGATCGTCGGTGGCGTCCCCACGACCCGGTGCAAACGGGACCGAGATGCTAACACCGGCATCATGGGCGGCCTTTTCAACCGCCGCCGTGCCGCCAAGGACGATCAGATCGGCGATGCTGACTTTCTTGGCCAAACCAGACTGGATGCCTTCAAGGGTTTTAAGCACCTTGGCAAGGCGTGCAGGCTCATTGCCCGCCCAATCCTTTTGCGGGGCCAAGCGAATGCGTGCGCCATTGGCACCACCACGCATGTCCGACCCACGATAGGTGCGTGCGGAATCCCACGCGGTCGCAATCAGCTCGGCCGAGGTCAGACCCGATGCCAGAAGTTTGGCCTTAAGGTCGGCAATTTCGGCACCGCTAAGCGTGTAATCAACCGTCGGGATCGGGTCCTGCCAGATCAGGTCTTCTTTTGGCACGTCCGGGCCGAGGTAACGCGCCTTCGGGCCGAGGTCACGGTGGGTCAGTTTGAACCAGGCCCGGGCAAAGGTATCGGAGAAATATGCCGGGTCCTTGATGAACTTCTGGCAAATCGCGTTATAGGTCGGATCGACCTTCATCGCCATATCGGCATCGGTCATGATCGGCATGCATTTGATCGACGGGTCTTCGACATCGACCGGCATGTCTTCTTCTTTGATGTCGATGGGCATCCACTGCCATGCGCCGGCCGGGCTTTTTTTCAATTCCCATTCATAGCCGAACAGAAGATCAAACCAGCCCATATCCCACTCGGTCGGGTTTTTCGACCATGCGCCTTCGATGCCAGAAACAACGGTATCGCGGCCAATGCCACGGCCCTTGGTGTTCATCCAGCCCATGCCCTGTGCGGTGACATCGGCGGCTTCGGGCTCTTCGCTCAGGTTCGCAGCATCGCCGTTGCCATGGCATTTGCCAATGGTGTGGCCGCCGGCGGTCAGGGCGGCGGTTTCTTCGTCGTCCATCGCCATGCGGGCAAAGGTTTCGCGGACCTGCTCGGCGGTTTTGGCCGGGTCGGGCTGGCCGTTGACCCCTTCGGGGTTGACGTAAATCAGGCCCATCTGAACAGCAGCCAGCGGGTTGGCCATGGTCGATGGTTTGGACACATCGTCATAACGGCTTTCACTGGGTTGCAGCCATTCTTTTTCCGCCCCCCAGTAAATGTCCTTTTCCGGGTGCCAGATATCCTGGCGGCCAAAGGCAAAGCCAAAGGTTTTCAAACCGGCCACTTCATAGGCAATGGTGCCCGACAGGATGATCAGATCGGCCCAGGAAACTTTGTTGCCATATTTCTTTTTGATCGGCCACAAAAGGCGGCGGCCCTTATCGGTATTGACGTTATCGGGCCAGGAGTTAAGCGGGGCAAACCGCTGATTACCGGTACCACCACCGCCACGGCCATCGGCAAGGCGATAGGACCCGGCCGCATGCCATGCCACGCGGGCGAACATGCCGACATAGCTGCCCCAATCGGCTGGCCACCAGTCCTGACTGTCTTTCATCAGCGCACGCAGATCGTTCTTAAGCGCCTCGACGTCGAGCTTTTTGAGTTCTTCGGCGTAGTTGAAGTCCTTGCCCAGCGGATTGACCTTGGTGTCATGCTGATGAAGGATGTCAAAATTCAGCGCATTGGGCCACCAATCGGTAACCGTGGTGCCCAGCGCGGTTTGACCACCGTGCATTACCGGACATTTGCCTGCTGTGTGTTTTCCGTCCATTTCTCTCTCCCGTCGTGGCTTGAGATGTTTTAAACAGCCTCTTGACCCATATCGTGCAGCCGTAAAAGCGATGCGGATTACCCTACGGCACCTTGTGGGGTACCGTATTGTATCGCCTTCTGGTTGGTGTCTCCCGAGATGTTTATGTGACCAAAACCATTGTGAATGCAGTTGTATTTCTACGCTAGGATTTCATCTTCAAAGGTAATGATCAACTCAGAGAGTGCAACAAGACAAGGCCCTTAAATTACGTTCTGACCGGTTTTTCCCGTCAGAATGACAAAGGTACCGGTCGGGAGTGTATAGGTAAAATAGTTATTTTTGTTATTTTCGATAGTTTCAGTCGATGATTTGCATGGTGGTGTTTGGTGTTGCCTGAGCCTAGACTGCGGGTAACGCCTTTGCCCATCGGGCTTTTTTCATTTGGGCTTTTTTCATTTTCCATTGTGGCAGGTCGCCGGTTTTCGGCGTTACGCCACACAGAACGGATCGCGTATCAAGCATGTCTCATTCTTCCAAGGGTGCCATCTATATGGCAGCAGCGGCCAATTTCCTGATTGCTGTGGCCAAGTTTGGCGGGGCGGCGATTACCGGCTCGGCCGCGATGATGTCTGAAGGCATTCATTCGCTGGTCGATACCGGCAATCAGGGGCTTTTGCTTCTGGGGCTGAAGCTGTCGGCCAAGGAGGCGGATGAAAAACACCCGTTTGGCTATGGCAAGGAAACCTATTTCTGGTCGTTCCTTGTGGCGGTGATGATTTTCGGGCTGGGGGCCGGTGTGTCGATCTGGGAAGGGGTGGATAAGGTGATCCATCCTCATGCGCTTGATGTGCATGTGGTCGCGAGCGTTTTCGGGATTGATATCCGCACCTATCACGTGGTGTTTTCGATCCTTGTGATTGCCATGCTGCTTGAAGGCGCGGCATTCCGCACCGCCTATCGGACCTTCCGCGCACAGCACCCGGATATACCGATCCTAAAGGCGGTCCACAGCAGCAAGGACCCGACCGTATTTGTCATACTATTTGAAGATTCCGCCGCCTTGCTGGGGCTGATGGTGGCGTGCGTTGGCATTGCGGCGGCCTATGGTTTTGATATGCCCGTACTTGATGGGCTGGCGTCTGTTGTGATCGGCATTATTTTGGCCGTCACCGCGTTCTTTTTGGCGGTTGAATGCAAGGGGCTTTTGATCGGCGAAAGTGCCAATGTGCCGAGCCGTAAAAAGATCGACAATATTGTCTCGGCCATTCCCGGTATTTTGCAGGTCAATGAGATCATCACGCTGCATCTTGGGCCGCAAAGCCTGATTGTCTGTATCAGTGTTGATTTTCGCGACAGGCTGACCTCGCCAGAGGTTGAAGCCGCCGTGTCGCGGCTTGAAATCGATATTCGCCATGCGGTTCCCGAAGTTTCCAAGGTGTTTATCGAGGCGCAAAACTGGCTGTCGCATCAGGACCTGCTTGATCAGGTGCGTGCGGCCAAGGAAACCCAAAATACGGGCCACCCGGCATAAAGCCGCCGGGGCGGATTGACCAAAGGTCTGGCAAATTGTATGAGGAATAAAATCAAGCAACGATATCACCGGGACTGAACAGGTAGGGAGCCGCGTCACCAATGGAACAAAAGACCTTGCCAAGCTGGATCGCGGTTGACTGGGGCACGTCCAACCTGCGGGTCTGGGCGATGGATGATAGCGCTAACATCCTTGCCACCCAAAGCAGCCCGCTTGGCATGAATGCGATTGCCGGTGACGAAAAACTGTCGTTCGAAGGGGTTTTGATCGACCTGATTGACGGTTGGTTGCCCGCAGATGTGCCCGATGGTCAGGCGATCCCGGTGGTGATTTGCGGCATGGCCGGGGCCAAGCAGGGCTGGCGCGAAGCGCCGTACTGCGAAGTGCCAACGGCACCGGCTGATCTGGCCATGGGGGCTGTTCGCCCGGACGTTACCGATCCGCGCATTTCGGTGTCCATTCTGCCCGGCCTGTGTCAGCGCGGCGATGCTGATGTGATGCGCGGCGAGGAAACCCAGCTTGTCGGCTTTATGGCGCTGCATCCCGATTTTTCCGGCTGGGTCTGTTTGCCCGGAACCCATTCAAAATGGGCGCGGTTGTCGGATGGTCAGATTACCGCGTTTCGCACCTATATGAGTGGCGAGGTCTTTGCCCTGTTGTCGCAAAATTCGATCCTGCGCCATTCAGTCGATGAGACGTGGGATGATGGGGCCTTTGCCGATGCGGTGCTGGCCGCCAAGGCGCAACCCAGCGGGTTTCTCCATAGCCTGTTTACGGTGCGCGCCGGTGCCCTTGTTGCCAAGGACGGTGCGGTCGTGCCACCGGGGGCGTCGGTTCTGTCCGGGGCGGTGATCGGGGCGGAAATTGCCGATGTGCTCGGCCTGCTCAAGGCGGGTGACGAAATCGCGCTGATCGGGGCGGGGAAGCTGGCATCGCTGTATCAGGCGGCCTTGCTGGTTCATCATCATAAGGCCATCCCGATGGATGGGGCGGCGATTACGCTGGCCGGGTTGACCCGTGCGCACCGCGTTGTCGTCGGATAAGCCGTTATTACCAGATCGCGATGACCAGATACGGGCTCAAAAGAGCCTGAAACAGAATTACAGCCCGGTTGACGGGCGTTACATACAGGATGACAGACATGGCATATCCGACATCGGTCAATGATCAGATCACCGACGCAGCAACGCCAAACGGCCATCGCAAACTGATTGCGATCCTGCGCGGCGTGACACCAGACGAGGCGGCAGATATGGCGCGCGCACTGGTCGCCGCCGGGATCACCATGATCGAGGTGCCGCTGAATTCACCAGAACCACTTAAAAGCATTGCCCTGATGAAACAGGCGGTTGGTGATGCTGCCCTGATCGGGGCCGGGACGGTTTTGACCGCCGAAGATGTGGCCGCTGTGAAGGCCGCCACGGGGGAGTTCATTGTCTCGCCCAATTGCGATACCGACGTGATCAAAAAGACCAAGGAACTCGGCATGGGATCATGGCCGGGCGTTTTGACCCCGACCGAATGCTTTGCCGCGATCAAGGCCGGGGCCGATGGGCTTAAGATTTTCCCCGCCAGCATCATTGGCGCGGATGGCATCAAGGCAATGCGCGCGGTTTTGCCCGCAACCATGCCGGTCTATGCGGTTGGCGGTGTTGGCACAGATGATTTTGGTACCTATGCCAAGGCGGGCTGTGACGGATTTGGCCTTGGATCAGGCATCTTTAAGCCCGGCATGACGGTTGATGATGTTTCCAAGGCGGCTGTTGCCTATGTTCGTGCACATGACGCCGTGTTTGGCGCCTGAGGACCAATGCGTTTATCTCTGGATTTAAATGAGGGGCGTTTCGGTCAATCACTGACTGCATTTAATTGCTTGTAACTGTGGTTGGGATGTAGGAAATTAGCAGCGTTCCTGTTGACGGAAAAATTCCAGCATGTGACATCAAATGCATCAACCGGATCCACTCTTTGGGGGAGGAGTGTCTTTTCCGGGGAAACAACAGTGAGCTATCTTCTCAATCATCAGGTGTTTGCATCACAAGACCTGCATCAAGCCCGTGATGTTTTGTCCCATCTGAACAGTATTGACGCCCTTGATGTGATCGGTACGAACCGTGACGTGGATGTTGCGATCCATTTTGCCGAGCTTGCAGATATTGGGCTGATATATGCGTCATTTGGCACCGGGCGCATTCATATCAAAACACCTTCTATTGACGAAGAAGACCTGTTTTTCATGTTTGTGACTGGCGGTTCTGCACAGGTACGCCATGGGGAGCATGAATGCAATATTTCGCCTGACCTTGGGCTGATCCGCAATATGCGTGTGCCGTTGTCCGCGACTGAGGACAACTTTTCAACACTTGGGACGCAATTGTCGCTTTCTGTGCTGCGGGCACATGCGCAAGCCTTGACGGGACAAGACATCATCCACAATGATTTGGTTTTTGGTCCAGAACTTGACCTGAAACGACCCGAAACGCAGCACGTCCGCAATACGCTGCAATATGTGGCAAATGCACTTGATGGGCCGCTCACACAGTTTGATAACCCCCAGATCCGCTCTGAATTGCGTGATATGCTTTTGACAAACATCTTGATGTTGCTGCCAAATTCATATTCAGACGTGCTCAATGGCAAGCCCGCAGGAGTGGCAATGCCCCATTACGTCAAACGCGCGCGTGACTATATTCACGCCCATGCGGCGCAATCTATTGGTCTGCAAGAACTTGTGACATATTCGGGTTGCAGTTATCGCACCTTGCAATCTGCATTCGGAGAGGCATTCGGTATGGCCCCGATGGCCTATGCAAGAATAGTGCGCTTGACCGGGGCGCATAATGACCTTCTGACTGCCCAACAAGGCGATACTGTTGCAACCATCGCCCGCAAATGGGGGTTCGGGCATGTTGGCCGGTTTTCCGGGATGTATGCGCGCCAATTCGGTGTTGTTCCATCCGAAACCCTGCGCCGACGTTTGTGAAGTATCGGCTGTCTGGTTCCGCGGCCATTTCGATCTTGCTGTACCGTGTTTTCGGGGATAAACGCACTTTGTCATGAACGGCGTTTGACCCGGCGATCAAGTGCGGGCTAAATTCCTGCCATTGTAAGAATTCCAAAAATGGGAGGATCCATTGGATCTGGGAATTAAGGGCCGTAAGGCGATTGTCTGTGCATCATCCAAGGGGCTTGGCCGTGGTTGTGCGATCAAGCTGGCAGAGGCCGGTGTTGACCTTGTGCTTAATGCGCGTTCCGAAGGGCCGCTGAATGAAACGGCGGAATATATCCGTGACACCTATGGCGTAAACGTCACGACGGTTGCCTGCGACATCACCACCGAAGAAGGCCGCAACAAGGTTCTGGCCGCCGTTGATGCGCCCGATATTCTGGTCAATAATGCCGGTGGTCCGCCCCCCGGTATCTGGTCCGATTGGGGACAGGCCGAGTGGGAAGCTGCGGTTCAGTCAAACATGCTGACCCCGATCTTGCTGGCCACAGCAGTCCTTCCGGGCATGATTTCGCGCCAGTGGGGCCGGATTGTCAACATCACGTCGGGGTCGGTTAAATCGCCAATTCCGCATCTTGGTTTGTCGAACGGTGCACGTGCCGGGTTAACCGGTTTTGTCGCCGGGACGTCGCGTCAGGTCGCCAAGGATGGGGTGATCATGAACAACCTTTTGCCCGGTCAGCATGATACCGATCGCATCAATGCCCTGATGACCAACAAATCGAAAAATGAAGGCATCAGCCTTGAAGACGCACGAACCAAAACGCAGGCCGGTCTTCCGACCGGGCGTTTTGGGGATCCGCTTGATTTCGGGGCGACCTGTGCCTTTATGTGCAGCGAACACGCGAAATTCATGGTCGGGCAGAATGTGTTGCTCGATGGCGGGGCCTTCAACTCCACCCTTTAATTCGTCCCATACTGGTCTGCAAACGGCTGGCTTCTGCGCTTCCGATGCTCACGTACCAACGTTGCGCTCGCGCGTCGGTTCTCGAAGTCAGTCGTTTTCGCCACAGCATGAAACGAATTCCAACATATCACGGAGCGGACGACAAAGGATGGCAGGGTAGAAAATGGCATCTTTTACCTTTGTCTATGTGCTGCGCGAGGTGGGGTTTGATCCGGCATCAAGCCGCAGTAAACTGCCGCGCACCTATGTCGGGTGGTCCACCGATGTTGCGGCCCGCCTTGCGACGCATAACAGCGGCAAGGGGGCGAAAACCACGCGGGGCCGACAGTGGGACCTTGTCTATGTTGAACGCTTCAGGACCTTTGGTCAGGCGATGAGTCGTGAGTGGCATCTCAAGCGCGATCGCAAGCTGCGCAAGATGTTGGCGGGTGGATAAAGTCACTGGCTTTATCACTGCATTTTGACAGGAACTTTGACAGGACAGTTGTTGAAAACAGGGCTTGCATCATCGCGCCAAGTAACAGATATCTGCTTGCAAATATGTTTTAAAACCGGGGTGACACCAGATCATGGCAATCGTTCGCAAAAATCCACTGAAACTCAATAAACTGCAGCTCCGCACGCTTGTGCTGGCACAGATCGTCGCACGCGATGAAAATTCCGGTCAGATCGACGCGGCAACTGGCGAAGGCACGCTGTTGCGTGTGCCCCATGCCCATGGCGATCATGTCCATGTCGGGCAGTTCACCGTTGCCGCACGCGATGCCAGTGGCTTTGATAACCCCGCCGTCTGGGTTGTGTTGACCCGTAAAGGTCTGGTCAAGGAAGGCTATCCGGGCAGCATCGTTCTGACCAAGGACGGCATGGAATATGATACCGGCCTTGGCGATCATTTCCTTGAAGAAAGCGATCACTAAAACAACACACGTTTTCGCCTGAAACAAAAAGCCCCGCATGTGCGGGGCTTTTTGTTGGGCTTTGATGGAAAAGTTACTTTTGGTGAATGAACTTTCCATCGCGAATGGTCACGAAATAAATACCCCGGTTGCCATCGCCGAACTGGTCAAACATCAGTTCCTGATTAAGGCCAGGGTGCGGTGGCATGGTCACCAACGCATCAGAAAGGCGTTGATCGGGATGTTTGGTTTTGAGCGCCGCAAACAGCACGGTCGCCGCATCATACGTTAAAACCGCAGTATATCCGGGGTGCTCATCAAACATTGCGGTATAATCCGCAACGAATTTCTGAAAACGCGGATTTGGGTCATAGCGATCATAGGCCTGAACAAGTTCCATGCCCTCGACCGCATCCCTCCCCATATCAATCAGTGTTTCCGATCCGGCCCATTCGGCCGCAGACAGCGCAATATCATCGGAAATCTTACGGATTTCCTTGGATAAACGCGCACTGTCTGCACCATTGGTAATCAAAATGATCCCATCGGGGTTCTCGGCCAGAAGCTTTTGGGCAATGTTGGAAAGCGGTGTGTCATCAACATTGATCCAGACCTTGGAAACAACCCGGCCATTGAGTGCGTCAAATTCCAGCAGAAATTCGTGATACCAGCTTTCGGTGAAGGCTTCGTTCTCACCGTCAAGGGCGATGGAAATGCGTTTGCGATCAAGATCAATATTGTGACGCGCATAGGCACGCGCATTCTGAGTGGTGGTCGAATTCATGCGAAACATGTTGTCACGAAAACCGGCGAATTCAGCCGCCGATACAGTCGGCGAGATCGTGACGATATCAAGCTCATTAATCACCGGCAGCATGGCCATCCCGATGGAACTTATGATCGGGCCGACAATGGCATCAACACCAAGTTCCTTGAATTCCCGGACATGTTGTTGGGCGACATCCGGGCTTTTTTTATCGTCGCGCGGGATGATTTCGATCATCCGGTCGTTGATGCCCCCCGCGGTGTTGATTTGTTGAGCGGCAAGTTTCAACGCATTAAGCGATGCGGTCCCGGTGTCTTCTCCTGCACCGGATAATTCGGCAATAAACCCGATTTTAACTGGCCCGGATTGATCGCAGGACGCCACGAAAAAACACCCGATAAACACAGTAAACAGGCTTCTGATAAACGTCATTCGGCGCCTTGCCTTGTTGATTGATTGTTGCTTTTGTCATCATCAGGAAACGGGTTTTGTCAGGCGTATTAAGTATGAGGGGGCAGGCAGATATCTTTGGATATGGCGTTGCGACGGCTGTGCTTCAACGGGGATGTGATGTGAAATTAATAGGTCTGACCCTAGCCAAAGTCGCGCCGGGCTTGGAGAACCCGGCCAAAGGTCGTCATCAGGCAAAGTGCGCCAAAGATTACCGCGATCTGGGGAAACCATTTCGGAAAAGCACACATCAGACACAAAACAAAAATGGTTTCACTGCCTTCGGTGATGCCGGTCAGGTAATAGAAACTTTTCTTGCCCTGTTTGTCGTGATTGCGATCCTGTTTGGCGGCAACAATGGCATAGGCCAGAAAACTTGATCCGGTGCCAACGAAGCAGAAAATCAGGAAGGCCGCCATCAATGCATGCTCAGGCCGCCCGATGGCAAAGGCCAAAACGATCCCGGAATAAAACAGAAAATCGGCAACGATATCGTAATAGCCGCCAAGATCACTTTCCTGACTTTTGGCCCCCGGATGGCGCGACCGGGGCGCTGCATTGCGGGCAACCGCCCCATCCAGACCATCCATGATCCGGCTGGCAAGGATCAGGCCAAGGGCGACGTAGTCAAGCTGAAGGACAAGTGCACCGGCAGCAAGCAGGCCGAGGAAAAAGCCAAACCCGGTGATGACGTTTGGCGTAATACCAGTCCCCGAAAGGGTTCTGGCAACCGCATTGAGCGGCCTATCAATCAGCGGGCGCAGGCGGGCATCAAACATAAGCAGATCATCCGGTTAAACCATTGCGGCGGCAACTATATGCCGAACGTCCGATAAATGAAAATCACCAGATTACAAATCCATCAATAGACATGCGGGCGTCCCGGTTTACTGGCCCGCCGGGATCAGATTGTAATAGGGGCTATCTTCCAAAACAGCTTCATCAACTTGAATGAGCTTATTTTGGCGAATGACGGCCTGGACTTCCTTGACATACACCTCGCCGCGCTCGGAATAGCGGGTCAGGGTTTCGGCCAGTGCCATGCCCGACAGCGGCTTGCTTTCCGCGATCATCTTGGCACGCAATGTGCGGAACTCTTTATAAGCCGATCCGGTGTTGAGGTTCATCATATAGGCGCGCACTGACCCGAACGGCGTTTTGAACGCGGCGATTTTATAATCGCCCAGATGGCTGCGTTGTTCTTCGGGCGTGATGCCTTCCCCGTCATAGGTCCACTGCCCGAACAGCGCATTGCCATGGGCAGCAAATCGCGATGTGCCCCAGCCGCTTTCAATCGCCATCTGCGCCATGGCAAGCGATGCCGGAACGGGGCCGATACGGTTTTCAAGTTCGGCTATGGTCGCCGGATCGTCCGGGGCGGACGTAATGCGATACTGACTGGCGAGCTCGCCAATGACAGCGCTGTCATTGTTGGCAATGGCGTCTTTCAGGACTTCTTGCTGAAAGGCGATTTCTTCATTTGCCAGCAATGTCAAAGGTCCAAGCGTGCGGAAGAAAACGCGCTTTTTGGCCGCGACTGTCAGTTGATCGGCAATGTCATCGCGCCATGCCTCTGGGATGGTTTGCAAAAACAGGCGCGGAATGGTGCGCTCCCCGGCGTCCCAGCTTTCCGGCGTGTATCCAAGATCGTTATAAAAACTGTCAAGCTGTTCATAGCCGTGGAGTTCCACACGGATGACATCCGTTGGCGCAGGAACGGGCAGGGTAATATCGGCGTGGGCAAGCTTTGCACCGCCGGCTGCGATACAGGTCGCAAGGATGGCAGCACTTCCACATTTACGCATGACGGTGTGATACTTCAACATGCCACGTCTCCTGCTTTCGATGTGTCGTCCAAAGGTGTTTGAAACAAACATACCACTTGGCCACCGGTCGGGTCGATTAATTCCCAAGGGTGGCGGGTATTTGTCATATTCGGCGTAGGAGAGGGGCCTCGCAAATAGCAGGAGCGTCACCCACATCAGGTTGCAGAAGCTCAACCTTGAATGATCCGGGTGACGATGGCGTGCAGGCAGGGCACGGGCTACCCGCGAAGGTCTTGCAGACGTGTGCGCTGCGCGCCGTTTTCATCGAAGTTATCGGGTGACATCCATGCCTCAAAACCGGCACGGATGGCCGGCCATTCATCGGCCGTGATTGAAAACCATGCGGTGTCGCGGTTCCGGCCCTTATAGATCATGTGATTGCGGAACGTGCCCTCATAGGTAAAGCCATAACGCGCCGCCGCTGCGCGTGACGGGGCGTTTTGATCGTCGCACTTCCATTCATAGCGCCGATAGCCCAGCTCATCAAAGGTACGCTTCATCATCAGATACATGGCCTCTGTCCCGCCGATGGTCTTTGATAGGGCCGGGGCATAGTTGATATTGCCAACCTCAACCACGCCATTGGCCGCATCAATCCGCATGAACGCAGCAACCCCGACGGCGCGGTTTGTCGCCTTGTCGATGATGGCATGCAATATTGGATCTGCATTGGCAGTCATGCCGTCAAGCCAAGCTTTATATGCGGAAAGATCGTCAAACGCATTGGTAGGAAGATAGGTAAAACGCGATCCATCCGTAGCCTTGCTGTTGGCATCAAACAGTTGCTGCGCATCACGGGCAACATCAAGCGGGCTGACTATCACATGATTGCCAACCATGTCGCTGCGCGGCGGAAATTCGCATCCCGACCAGTTGTCAATCGGCTGGCCAACGGGTTTACCAAAGTCATCTTTGTGGGGCGCGGTCATCGGGGAAGTATCCTGTGTGTGGTAATCAAGGGGCCAGCATGGCCAAAACTGGCCCTATATAAAAGAGCCAGTTTTGCAAAACGAATGGAGCCAATCTTGTGGGGGCGCACCAACAGAAAACCCGGCATTCGAAAATGCCGGGTTTTTTGACGTTGGATCTGATCAGCGATCAGATCGAAAGATCAGATATCGGGATACCAAGCGCCCAGAACGCCGAATTCTTCGAGTTTGGCAACGATGATCTCAGCAGCCTGTTCGGCACTTTGGTCCGCCGTGCTGACCACGATCTCGGCATTCTCCGGCTTTTCATACGGGCTATCGATACCGGTAAAGTTGGCGATCTCGCCCGCACGGGCCTTTTTATAAAGGCCCTTCACATCGCGCTGTTCACACACCTCAAGCGGGGTGTCGATAAAGACCTCGATAAACTCGTCCTTCTCCACCAGACTGCGCGCCAACTGACGTTCGCTTTTAAACGGCGAGATAAAGGACACCAGCGTAATTACGCCCGCATCAACAAACAGCTTGGCCGTTTCGCCCACACGGCGGATGTTTTCCACCCGATCCGCATCGGTAAAGCCGAGGTCCTTGTTAAGACCATGGCGGACATTATCGCCATCAAGGGTATAGGTATGCTTGCCCATGGCATGGAGCTTTTTCTCCACCATGTTGGCAACGGTTGATTTACCCGCACCCGACAGACCCGTGAACCACAGAACGGCCGATTTCTGACCTTTCTGATAGGCACGCGCCTGTTTGTTGATGTCCATTTCCTGCCATTTGATGTTGGTCGCACGGCGGAGCGAATGGTTGACCATGCCCGCACCAACAGTCGCATTGGTGAAGCGGTCAATAATGATGAAACGCCCGGAATGACGGTTGTCGTCATAGGGGTCAAAGGCCAGTGCCTTATCGGCCGAAATATTGGCAATCCCGACTTCATTGAGCTCAAGCGTCTTGCCCGCCATATGTTCGAGCGTATTGACATTGACCTTGTATTTAAGGTCGCTGATCTGCGCATTGGTGACCTGTGCGCCCATCTTGATCAGATAGGGACGACCGGGCAGCAAATGATCATCATGCATCCAGATGATGCGCGCTTCGAACTGATCGGCAAATTCCGGTTTGGCATCGGCCTGTGCCAAAACGTCGCCGCGTGAAATGTCGATTTCGTCGGCAAGAGTGAGTGTGACAGCCTGACCGGCAATCGCGATGTCTAGGTTGCCGTCAAAGGTCACGATCTCCTTGACCGTGCTGGTCTGACCCGATGCGGTGACAATAATTTCATCGCCCGGTTTGATCGTGCCCGATGCAACGGTGCCCGAAAAGCCCCGGAAATCAAGGTTGGGACGGTTCACCCACTGCACGGGCAGGCGGAACGGTTTTTCAATCGCGTCCTGTTCGACCTGAACGGTTTCAAGATGGGCCAGCAAGGTTGGGCCGGAATACCACGGGGTGTTCGGGCTGGCCTCAATCATGTTATCGCCGCGAAGCGCCGACAACGGAATTGCCGTGATGGAGGCATAGCCAAGGTCTTTGGCAAATTCCTGATACTCGGCCACAATGCGATCAAACGTCGCCAGATCATAGTCGACCAGATCCATCTTGTTGACCGCCAGCACCACATGCTTGATGCCAAGCAAGGAAGTAATAAAGCTGTGACGTCGCGTCTGGGTCAGAATGCCTTTGCGCGCATCAATCAGGATCACGGCGACATCGGCGGTCGAGGCGCCGGTGGCCATGTTGCGGGTATATTGTTCGTGGCCGGGGGTGTCGGCAACGATGAATTTGCGCTTGTCGGTCGAGAAGAAGCGATAGGCGACATCAATGGTGATGCCCTGTTCGCGTTCAGCCTGAAGCCCGTCGAGCAGCAGCGCAAAATCAATTTCCCCGCCTTGGGTGCCAACTTTGCGGCTATCGGATTCAAGTGCCGCCAACTGATCTTCAAAGATCATTTTGGAATCCCAAAGCAGACGACCAATCAGGGTTGATTTGCCATCATCGACACTGCCGCAGGTGATGAAACGCAGCAGGCTCTTTTCTTCCTGGGATTTCAGGTAGCCGAGAATGTCATCGGCAATCAGGTCGGATTGATGCGCCATTAGAAGTATCCTTCCTGCTTTTTCTTTTCCATCGATCCGGCTTCGTCGTGGTCAATCATGCGGCCCTGACGTTCACTGGATCGGGTCAGCAGCATTTCCTGAATGATGTCAGGAAGTGTGGTGGCTTCTGACTCAACAGCCCCGGTCAGTGGATAGCAACCCAGTGTGCGGAACCGAACCGATTTCATTTCCGGCGTTTCACCAGCACGAAGAGGCATACGGTCGTCATCAACCATGATCAGCGTGCCATCGCGCTCGACAACCGGGCGTTTGGCCGAATAATACAGCGGCACAATCGGGATTTGCTCAAGATAGATATATTGCCAGATATCAAGTTCGGTCCAGTTCGAGATCGGGAACGCACGGATGCTTTCCCCCTTGTTGATCCGGGCGTTATAGATATCCCACAATTCCGGGCGTTGATTTTTTGGGTCCCAGCGATGGGTTTCGGTGCGGAAGGAAAACACACGTTCCTTGGCACGTGCCTTTTCTTCGTCACGCCGTGCTCCGCCAAAGGCCGCATCGAACTTGTATTTGTTCAATGCCTGTTTTAGCGATTGGGTTTTCATCACATCGGTATGCAGGCTGGACCCGTGGGTGAACGGGCCAATGCCCTGATCGACACCGTCTTGGTTGATATGCACAATCAGCTCAAACCCGTATTCCGCCGCGACTTTGTCGCGAAACTCGATCATCTCGCGGAATTTCCACGTGGTATCGACATGCATCAGCGGAAAGGGCGGCGGGGCCGGATAAAACGCCTTGCGCGCCAGATGCAGCAAAACCGATGAATCCTTGCCGATGGAATAAAGCATCACCGGCCGTTCAAACGATGCTGCCACCTCGCGGATGATATGAATACTCTCAGCCTCAAGCTGGCGGAGATGGGTCAGATTAGGCTGCATTCTCTTTCCTGACGATTAATCAACACAAATTTATGTGTTTATAATTGTATTTCACTTAGCTTTGATGGGTAATATGGAATGACCCGTAAGGCAAGTGTGATTTATATATTTACACAAATTTTTGTAGTCAGATTAAATTCAACATTGAAATATGTGTTTAATATGTTCGAAACAAGGCCTCAAGGTTTTTCGTCTCTGTTTGTGTGAGTCAGAGTTTGGCCGGGTAAGGATTGTAATTTTATTTCAAAATTAATCTCCATAAGAAAATAAACTTGATTTAGGTCAGTGTTCCTTGCCAAATATGGGCAGTAAAGCTGACCTAAAGAGAGCTGCCATGACCGTCCAGTGGAATGACTTGATTGTGCGCGATGCCCACGCACTGACCGCATCGGAAATCCGTGATTTGCTCAAAGTGACGGATCGGCCGGAAATCATCTCATTCGCGGGCGGTGTGCCTGATCCCGCCCTTTTCCCGCTTGATGCTTTTCGCACGGTCTATGACGATCTGACGCAGGACGATGCAGCCGGTCGGCGCAGCCTGCAATATTCGATCAGCGAAGGTTTGCCCGCCCTTCGGCACTGGATCGCGGATGACCTTGCATCAAGCGGGGCTGTGCGCAGCATCGACAACATCCTGATCACCAATGGTGCGCAGCAGGGGCTTGATATGCTGGCCCGCTTGTTGTTGGAACCGGGCCGCGAAATTATTGTGGAAAAGCCAAGTTACCTTGGCGCGATGCAGGCCTTTTCGATGCGCCGCCCAACCTATGTCGGGGTGAATATGGATGTGGATGGCCCGGTGATTGCCGAACTTGATGCGGCCTTTGCCAGTGGTGCGCGCGTGGCCTACCTTGCGCCGGATTTTCAAAACCCGACCGGGCGGTCCTATACGCTGGAACGCCGTTTGGCCGTACTTGAAACGGCACGCAAATACGGTGCGGTGATTTTGGAAGATGCAGCCTATTCCAAGTTGTCCTATCAAGGCGATGTTCTGCCTTCCTTACTCGCCCTTGATGACGTTGAGGACGATCAAAACGCTGGCACAGTTATTCAACTGGGCACGTTTTCCAAAACACTTGTGCCCGCCTTGCGCATTGGCTGGGTCTGTGCGCCGCGTCCGGTGATTGAACGGTTGGTTCTGATCATGCAGGCCGGTAATTTACATGTCTCGACAATCAATCAGGAAGTCGCCCTACGCGCGGCCCGCAAACTGTTCCCGGGTCACCTTGATACAGTACGCGATGCCTATCGGGCAAAGCGCGATACCATGCTGGCGGCGATGGATGAATTTATGCCGGGTACCGTGTCTTACACCCGCCCCGAAGGCGGCATGTTCATCTGGTTGACCTTGCCTGAAAACATCGACAGCCGCCAATTGCTGGAGCACGCTTTGGAGGATGCCAAGGTTGCCTTCGTCCCCGGACAGGCATTTTTCTGTGATCATTCCGGGCGCAATACCGCGCGGCTGAGTTTTGCCACCGAAAAGCCGGATCGCATCCGCGACGGGATCGAACGCTTGGCATTGCTGATCAAGCGTGTGCACAATCAATAATAACCTGCGATCAAAGAAGTCCGGAGGATCAAAATGAACATTCAGCGCAATGCGTCAAAACCCACCGTCAAAGGAAACCCCGATTATTTTACCGGGCACGTGCGCCTTGATAATCCGTTTCAAACAACCGATCCCGCGCGGGTTGGCGGGGCCACGGTCACGTTTGAACCGGGCGCACGCACCGCATGGCACACCCATCCGCTGGGCCAAACCATCATCATCACCAGTGGCCTTGGCTGGGCGCAGCGCGAAGGCGGCCCCCGCGAAGAAATCCGCCCCGGCGATATCGTCTGGTTCGAACCGGGTGAAAAGCACTGGCACGGGGCGACCGATACAACCGCCATGACCCATATCGCGATTGCAGAGGCGTTAAATGGCGTTGCGGTCGATTGGCTCGAAAAGGTTACAGATGACGATTATCTGACCGAACGCAGATCATAACATTGCCGATGAAAAAAAGCCCGGCAGCAGGAGAAATCCACGCTGCCGGGCTTTTGCTGTTTTGGAAGATGGCCTGTTAAGCTTGCCCCATCATCGCCCTTAGTAAAAGCGACGCCGCACCCAGAACAAGGATGCTGCCGATATAAAGGCCCGCAAACCACAGTATCCGTCGGGTTTTCGGTGATTTGACTGTAAACATCAATGATACCCCTCATCCCCGACCTTGCCGCGAAACACCCAATAGGCATAAGCGGTATAGGCAAATATCACCGGCAACAGGATTGCGGCCCCGACCAGCATGAACGACAGGCTGTTGTCCGGGGCAGCCGCCTCGCGGAAGGTGATCATTGGCGGCACGATGTTGGGATAAAGCGTGATGCCAAACCCAAGGTAACTTAGGAAAAATATCCCAAGCGTGATGCCAAAAACCGTCTTTTCCCGGTGCGATACCGCATGCCAGAGCCAGAATAAAAGGGCTGCGGTGATCAACGGAATTGGGGCCAGCATCAACATGTTGGGCATATCAAACCAGCGCGTGGCATAGGCCGGATTAACATAGGTTGTCATCAGCGACACCACGCCAAGATTGGCCGCCATCCAGATCACGGCCGGTTTGGCAAGGCGGCGCAGGCTGCCCTGAAAATCGCCTTCCATTTTCATGATCAACCAGCCGGTACCAAGAAGCGCATAACCGACCACAACGGCGGTGGCACAAAAGATCGAAAACGGGCTCAGCCAATCCATCGCCCCGCCAACAAACCCACCGTTTTCAACCGCAATTCCCTCGATAAACGCACCCAGCATGGCACCCTGCATGGCAGCAGCAATGATGGACCCGGCCGAGAAGGCAAAATCCCAGTGTTTTTGATGGTTCTGGCTTTTGAACCGGAATTCAAACGCCACCCCGCGAAACACAAGGGCCAGCAACATGGCAAAAACCGGAATGTAAAAGGCGGTCATTAGCAATGAATAGGCCTTGGGAAAGGCGGCATAAAGCCCGCCACCGCCCAGCACCAGCCAGGTTTCATTGCCGTCCCAGATCGGGGCGACGGTGTTCATCATCCGGCCACGTTTTTTGGGGTCCTTGATGACGGCAAATAAAATACCGATGCCAAGATCAAAGCCATCAAGCGTGACATAGGCAAACACCGCAACCGCAATCAAAAGAACCCAGATAAGCTGATAATCCATGATTATTCTCCTGCCTGCGGAGGATTATGGGCGGCAACGGTGCGGCCACCGGCGCGCAGAACTTCGTCCTTGGGCGCATGTGCATGGCGCGGATCATGGTTCATGGCACGCAGGATATAGGCCGTGCCAACCCCAAAGACGATGGTGTAGACAATCACAAACGCAATCAGTGATCCGGCAATGGCGGTCGGCGCAATCGGTGATCCGGCATCCGACGTGCGCATCACCCCATAGACCACCCATGGCTGACGCCCGATTTCGGTGGTGAACCAGCCCGCCAGAATGGCGATAAAGCCACTTGGCCCCATGACAAGGGCAAAGCGATGCAACCATACGCAGCTAAACAGCGTTTTGCGCAACCGGGCAAGCAGGCTGACCACACCAAGCAATGCCATCAAAATCCCCATGCCAACCATGATGCGGAACGTCCAGAAAACGATGGTCGCATTGGGGCGATCTTCGGGGGCGAAGTCCTTTAACCCGGTAATCTTGCCGTCCCAGTCATGGGTCAGGATCATCGACCCCAGTTTGGGAATTTCCAGCGCATATCTGGTTTCCTCGGCCGCCATGTCAGGCCAACCAAACAGGATCAACGGCGCGCCATTCTGGGTGTCAAAATGGCCTTCCATCGCAGCAACCTTGGCCGGTTGATGTTCAAGGGTGTTAAGCCCGTGCATGTCGCCGGCCACGATCTGGACCGGGGCGACAATGGCCGCCATCCACATCGCCATGGAAAACATGATACGGGCGGCCCGGTTGTCGCGATCACGCAGCAAATGCCATGCGCCAACCGCACCAACCACAAGGGCCGTCGTCAAAAAGGCGGCAAGAACCATATGAACCAAACGATACGGGAAACTTGGGTTAAAGATCGCATCCCACCAACTGGTCACAACCGCACGGCCATTTTCAATGATGTAACCATCAGGCGTCTGCATCCAGCTGTTGGCCGATAAAATCCAGAACGCCGAGAATAATGTGCCAACCGCGACCATGGTTGTCGCGGTGAAATGCAGTTTCGGGCCGACACGGTTCAACCCAAACAGCATGATGCCAAGGAAACCGGCCTCAAGGAAAAAGGCGCTGAGCACTTCATAGGCCATCAACGGGCCAATGACCCCGCCGGTGAATTCCGAAAACGGTCCCCAGTTGGTGCCAAACTGATAGGACATCACAATGCCCGACACCACACCCATGCCAAAGGCCAGGGCAAAGATTTTCACCCAGAATTTGTACAGCGCAAGATAGGTGTCATCACGGGTGCGCAGCCAAAGGGCCTCAAGCACAAACAAAAAGCTGGCAAGCCCGATGGTGAACGACGGGAATATGATGTGAAATGAGATGGTAAAGGCGAACTGAATGCGTGCCAGTATTTCTGCATCAAGCATGGCCGACGGTCCTTTTGGTAGGCGAAGCCTGTGGACAAACCCACGGTTCCTGCTGTTTGCAGGGCACTCCTTGAAGGACGGGGATACGGAATTGTTCAGGCATCCACTGTCCCGGATTTTGTCCGTTCCAAAGACCGATAGAATCTTATTTGCACCGCCGCATTGCGCATTCTCAATTTACACTTGAAAAAATGTGAAATCTGCGCATTGACCCTCTTAATTGGTGCTGGCAAGGCACAGTTTCTCCAACGCCAGCGAACTTTGCGTCTGTTTGCGTTCCTTGTGGCGCAGGACCATGAATTTGCGCGGTGGGATGTGAAATCCTGCGCGCGCAAGGCGGCCTTGGGCAATCAGCGAACTGACGGCAAATTGTGATACGGCGGTGGCACCTGACCCGCTTTCAACGGCGGTAATGATCGCCTCGTTGCTGGGCAGGACAAGGGCGGTTTTAAGCCGCGTGGGATCAACGCCAAGATCGCGTAATGCACTTTCAAATTCCGACCGTGTCCCGGACCCGGCTTCGCGCAGGATCCAGTTTGACTGGGTCACCAGTGCCTGTGGATCAAGCGGGCGGCCATCGGCCCACGGGTGCTTTGGGCCGACGACAATGACAAGGGCGTCTTCGGCAACTTCGCGTTTGGCCAACGCCGGTTCATCGATATCACCTTCGATAAAACCGATATCGGCCGCCCCGCCGCGTACCGCATCCGATACGGTTTTGGTATTGCCAATCGTCAGGTGAATTTCAATGCCGGGATACTGGTCATGAAATTTCATCAGAAACGGCGGCAGCCAGTAACTGGCAATCGTCTGACTGGCATAGACATTAAGCTCACCGCGTTGCATGCCGCCCAGTTCCGCCAGTGTCAATTCGGCTGCACGCGCACGTGCGAGTGTTGCCTTGGCTTCATCCAAAAACAGCCGCCCGGTTTCGGTCAGTTCAATCCGCCGTCCCACCCGGTTAAACAGGGCCACGCCATAAAACCCCTCAAGGTTCTTGATCGCCGAACTGACCGCCGATGGGGTCAGGCCAATCGCCTCGGCCGCGCGGGTTAAATGTTCGCGCTCCGCGACGGCAACAAAGATATGGAGTTGTTCGAGCGTCATCATGGCATTGGCCTGTTCGATATCATGGCAGGATATAATCATTAGATTTTATCGAATGAAATATGAATTTTTATTCGATAGAAGTAAATGGTTGAACATGTGACTTTCGGCTTGTCCCTAAATCACAGGCAAAACATGTTTTTTAACGCCCGCATCAAACCAGTCCTGCCCGGACTTATGCTGACCCTGCTGGTTGCCTTTGGGGCCAAGCTGGCAGAGCATGCCGAGCATGTCTTTATGGGGCGTGGCTGGGTGGAAAGTCTGGTCTTTGCCATTTTGATCGGGGTGCTGGTGCGGTCGATCTTTGGCTTGGCACCCGTGTTTTGTGCTGGCGTGCAGTTTTGCGCCAAGACCGTGCTTGAGGTCGCGATCGTTTTGCTTGGTGCGTCCATAAGCGCACAGGCCATTGGCAATGCGGGCGGGGGGCTGATTGCGGCGATCATTGCAACGGTTTGCATCAGCCTGTTTGTCAGTTTCCACATTGGCCGCGCACTCGGCCTGTCAAAGCAACTGTCGATGCTGGTGGCGTGCGGCAATTCGATTTGTGGTAACTCGGCGATTGCTGCGACCGCCCCGGTGATTTCAGCAAAGTCTGATGATGTTGCCGCGTCGATCGCCTTTACCGCCGTGCTGGGTGTGCTGTTTGTCTTTGCCTTGCCGTTGGTTCATGTCGCGCTTGGCTTGTCGCCAGCACAATACGGCATCTTTTCCGGGCTTACGGTCTATGCCGTGCCGCAGGTTCTGGCCGCAACCGCACCGGCGGGGGCGCTTGCAGTACAGGTTGGCACATTGGTCAAGCTGATCCGAGTTCTGATGTTGGGGCCGGTGATTTTCACCTTGGCGTTGATCGGCGGACGGGCGCGCGAGACCAAGCTTCCCATCGCGCAGGTCGTACCGTGGTTCATCATTGGCTTTATCGTGATGATGGCGTTTCGTTCGTTCGGGATATTGCCCGACATTGCATTGGCACCCATGCGCACGGCGTCTTCTTTCTTGACGATCCTTGCCATGGCGGCATTGGGTTTAAGTGTCGACATCAGAAGCGTGATGCATGTTGGTGGTCGGGTAATTGCCACAGCCATTCTGTCCTTGCTGGTGTTGTGCACGCTTGGCTTGCTGGTATTGATAATCCTGACCTGATAGCAAAAAGGGCCGACGCCGTTTAAACCGGCGTCGGCCCTTTGCTTGTTCATGTCGCAGCTACACCTGCCAGATTATTGCATGTAGGTGTTACTGTCGTTCATGACGATGATCGAAGATGCAAGAAGCTCGCGTTCTGTGAACAACCCAGCTGCGTCCATTTCCCCGGCGACCGAAATACGGTCCCCGGTTTGGATTTTCTGATGGGCCTGACCATCCGCACTATTTTCCGGTACTTCGCTGGAATCAACAGTGATGGTTGTGTGGCCCGTGGAAAGGGCTATTTCGTCTTCACGAACTTCTGTCACTTCGCCTGTAAGCGTCACCCACTCTTCACCAGTTGCAAGGCCGTTGCTGTTGACAAAGCCAGTACGGTCCTCGCCGTTGGTGTAATAGGCACCGCGCTCAGGCAGGAAGATTGACGTGGCAACGACTTGTTTGTCGGTGAAAAATCCTTCGGAAACCTCACCGTTTACCCGCACCTGATCTCCTTTCTGGACAAAGCCCTCGTCGAACCAGTCATAATCAGACATGTCGACTGCAATTTCGCCGTCGCCATAGTTCATCGTGAACTGGTCACCGGTAATTTCTTTTACGGTGCCCGAAAGATGAACAGATTCCGACTCATTAAGAGTGGCGCTATTTTGCTGCATCGACTGTTGGGTTTCATCAGGGACCTGAGGATTATCTTTCTGCTGGCCTGCGGCCAAAGCGGGCGTTGCACCCATCGTAAGCACAGAAAGGGCGGTCAAAGTAATCATTGAGCGGCGCATGATAAATGCTCCTTTTCTCATATTGGAATTCATATCCGGGCGCTTGGCGTCCCGGGGTCGATTTCCAATTGCAGAACACGTGCCGCCGCCTGTTTGTTCCAAATTTTTTATACCGTGCAGGGGGCATAAAAAGCAGGCGGCATAAAAAAAGCCCGCTGCCCTGGTGGGGACAGCGAGCAAGGAGGAAGATGCCACGGAAACATGAAGAGGCATCTTCTGGCATTGGTTGGATATGTCATCGGGGTAGCGATAACGTCCGCGCAATGCCTTGGGTTGGCAGAATGTCCATCGTTGCAGTGTGATGTTGGCCATCTGGCGGTTCACCAAGCTGGTTTAGCTGTCGATTGGTTCCTTTTCCTCGGCGGCTTTCAACGCCTGCCATTCCGCGTCGCTAAACACCCGTGACCGGGTTAAAAAGCGTTTGCCTTCCGGTCCTTCGAGCGAAAACATGCCGCCGCGTCCAGCAACAACGTCAATGATCAGTTGCGTGTGCCGCCAATATTCGAATTGTGCGCGGCCCATGTAAAACGGGCTGCCGTCAATTTCGCCCAGAAGCACGTCCTGATCACCGGTTTTGAACTCACCATCGGGAAAGCACATCGGTGCACTGCCATCACAACACCCGCCCGACTGATGAAACATCAGTGGACCATGAATGGATTTAAGCTTGCCGATCAGTGCAATCGCCGCATCTGTGGCCGTCACCCTGTCAGGTGGTGTGTCTGATCCTGTCATCATGCACCTCCTTGGTCGGGAAAAGGTGACCGGACGCGCAAGCAAGAATGCGCGTCCGGTTGGGAATGAACCCGTTAGATCAGAAGAAGCCCATCGGTTTGGGATCGTAAGACACCAGAAGGTTCTTGGTCTGCTGATAGTGGTTCAGCATCATCTTATGGTTTTCACGCCCGATGCCAGATTGCTTGTACCCGCCAAAGGCCGCATGGGCCGGATAGAGGTGGTAACAGTTGGTCCAGACACGCCCGGCCTTGATATTGCGGCCAAACCGATAGGCACGCGTGCCATCACGGGTCCATACACCGGCCCCAAGGCCATAAAGCGTGTCATTGGCCAGATGAAGGGCCTCGGCGTCATCCTTAAAGGTGGCGACCGATACCACCGGACCAAAGATTTCCTCCTGGAAAATCCGCATGCGGTTATGGCCCTTAAAGATCGTCGGCTGGATATAGAACCCATCCGACAGGTCCCCACCAAGGTCGGCCTTGTCGCCGCCGCACAAAACCTCGGCACCTTCTTGTTTACCGATATCAAGGTAGGAGACGATTTTTTCCATCTGTTCGTTTGATGCCTGCGCACCCATCATGGTGTCGGTATCAAGCGGGTTGCCCTGTTTGATGTTGGCAACGCGCGACAGGACCGTATCCATGAACTTGTCATAGATATTTTCCTGAATAAGGGCGCGCGACGGGCAGGTGCAAACCTCCCCCTGATTAAGCGCAAACATCGTAAGGCCCTCGGCGGCTTTCTGACGGAAATCATCGTCAGCAGACATGATGTCGTCAAAGAAGACGTTGGGTGATTTACCACCCAGTTCCAGTGTGACCGGAATGATGTTTTCCGATGCATACTGCATGATCAGGCGCCCGGTGGTGGTTTCACCGGTAAAGGCGACCTTGGCAACCCGGTTGCTTTGCGCTAATGGCTTGCCTGCTTCAACGCCAAAGCCCTGCACGACGTTCAGCACACCTGCGGGCAGAAGATCACCCACCAGTTCCAGCAACACACAGATTGATGCCGGGGTCTGTTCGGCCGGTTTAAGGACCACGCAGTTACCTGCGGCAAGGGCAGGGGCTAGTTTCCAGACCGCCATCAGGATCGGGAAGTTCCATGGAATGATCTGACCAACAACGCCAAGTGGTTCGTGGAAGTGATAGGCAACCGTGTTGTCGTCAATCTCGCCAAGCGATCCTTCCTGTGCGCGGATGGCACCGGCAAAATACCGGAAATGATCAATCGCCAGCGGGATATCGGCCGCCATCGTTTCACGCACCGCCTTGCCATTGTCCCATGTTTCGGCAACCGCCAGCATTTCAAGGTTGGCTTCCATGCGGTCGGCGATTTTATTGAGGATATTGGCCCGTTCCGTTACCGATGTTTTGCCCCATGCTTCGGCCGCCGCGTGACCGGCATCAAGCGCCTTTTCGATGTCCTCGCTTGAGGACCGGGCGATTTCGCAAAATACCTTGCCATTCACGGGCGAGACATTTTCGAAATACTGGCCTTTGGTCGGCGCGATCCATTCACCGCCAATATAGTTTTCATAGCGCGATTTGAAGCTGACGACGCTACCGGCATCATTTGGATTCTTATAGATCATTTTGGTTCCTCCGAGATTCACAGGCGATTTTTTCGCCCGTTTTTAATTGTGACCCCACCAGTCCCGCAAAGGTCGTGCCATTTGGGCGCCAGGCGGGGGATCAGACAAAAAACGACGCTTTTTCAGGTGGATGGATGACTTCTGAAGCGGTGGAGAGTGCTTAGGATGTGACCGTTTTCTTGGCGCAGGTGGAACAAATTGTTCCGTTTATGGAACACGCGCGATTGTGCGGTGGATTGGGTCTGAAACGGGTTGGCGTGGCAGGGGGGTGATGTGGTAATATCTGGCCTGTGATCGGATGCGGCATAAGCCGCGCGCCGGACGTTCCGGGTCAAAACGCCGACACAAGGGAGATAGCGTCTATGTCAGGAAACCTTCCCGGCGGACGGATAGAAGCCGCCTTGCAGCTAAGCGGTGCTGCGCAAAATCGGGCAGTCCTTGAAAGCTGGCAACGGTGTGAACAGCGCTTTGGTCTGGCCCACGATACATTGCGCCGTCCCGAAGTCATGCCCGAAAGCCAGACCCGGCAATTGCGTGACCGCAACGGGCGGCTGTATCACCATGCCCATGATCTTGTGCGCACGCTCTATCGCAAGATTGATGCATCGGGTTATGCGGTCTTTCTGACCGATAATAAGGGTGTCATCCTTGACAGTGTGGCGGCCCATTCGTTGCTGCCGGCCTTTCGCACCAACGGCCTTTTGCCCGGTGCCGTCTGGAGCGAGGAACGCGAAGGCACCAACGGCATTGGCACCTGCATTGTTGAGGGCCGTGCGATCACCATCCACAAAGACGAGCATTTCCTCTCCCAGCATTCCGCCCTGACCTGTACCGCCGCCCCGGTGTTTAGCCCGGATGGCGAAGTTTGTTCGGTTTTGGATGTTTCCGCTGTGCGCGATGATATCAAGCGCACCGATTGCCTGCGGGTGCGCGGCATGATTGCCGATTATGCCGAGGCGCTTGAACGCATCCTGTTTTTTGACGAGCGGGCAGGCGACATCATCCTGCACCTTCACCCTGAATCGCAGCATGTCGGATCAACCCGCGATGCGATGATTTCCATCGCGCCGGACGGCACGATCAGTGGGGCGACATCCATGGCGCGCCGTATCTTGCGCGCCGCCAGCAGTTCCAGCGACATTCGCGATGTCTTTGAAATGGATGTCGATAGTTTGCTGGCAAAATTCGCCAATCAAAGTGCCGGTCGCAAACATCTTCATGCTGACATTGGGCGTGATCAGGCCGATCCGGCGATGGCGGTCAACATTGCCGGGGGCGGGGTGCTGTTTGGCAGTATCACCTTGCCCGAAAAACTGCGCCGTCAGTTTGTCGGGCGGGCAACATCAATGCCCATGCCGGTCAAACCGGTGCGCGTACCCAAGCCCGAAACTGAAATGCCCGACCGTGATCCGGCCTTGCGCCGTATCTTTGATATCGGATCGCGACTGCATGCGCGTGATATCAATATTTTGATGTCGGGCGAAACCGGCAGCGGCAAGGAATACCTTGCTCGTCACATCCATGATGCGGCGGTGGGGAAATCACGCAATTTCGTGGCGATCAACTGTGCTGCCCTGCCAGAAGGATTGATTGAAAACGAACTGTTTGGTCATGCCGGTGGGGCCTTTACCGGGGCCGCGCGCGACGGGTTTGGCGGGCGCATCCGCGAAGCCAATGGCGGCACGCTTTTTCTTGATGAAATTGGCGATATGCCGCTGGCAGCTCAGGGGCGGCTGTTGCGGGTTCTGGAAAACCGCACGATTGAGCCATTGGGCAGTACAAAATCAGTCCCGGTCAATTTCCGCCTGATGTGCGCCAGCAATGTTGATTTGGCCAAGGCGGTGGCGAACGGCACGTTCCGCGAAGATTTGCTCTATCGGATCAAGGGCGCACGCCTTGCTGTTCCGGCTTTGCGTGAACGCAGCGATCTTGCCGATTTGATCACCCGGTTGCTCGGCGGCATGGCCGCGAACGTCGCTTGTGATGATGAAGTTCTCGCCATGCTGGTCGCACACCGCTGGCCGGGCAATGTGCGCGAGTTGCTCAATGTGTTGCAATATGCCTGCGTCTTTGCCGAAAACGGCGTGATCCGCCGCGATCATCTGCCTGATGATTTCAAGGTCACGGCGACAGAGGCCGATGCCAAGATGTCGCCAATACAAACCATGAAGCACGCCGAAGAGGTTGCCTTACGTCAATTGCTTGATGATCAAAAATGGCACATCAGCAACACCGCCAAATCCTTGGGGATTGGCCGCAATACCCTCTATCGCCGCATGGCGCGACTGGGCATCGAAAAGGCCTGATTTTTCTTTGATGGTTGCGGGGGCGGATCGGGTAAGGCCGTTTTCTGGGGGCAAGTCGTTCTTTATAGAAGGTTTTCATTGTAGAATGCACCGTTATTGTTTTAAGTAACGGCAGGGTTTTACAGGATTATTTTATGTGTGGAATTGCCGGTTTATGGCTATCTGGGCAAGGTGACGCCAGCCGATTGCACGATACTGTTTCGCGCATGAATGCCGCGTTGCATCATCGCGGACCTGATGGCGGTGATGTCTGGTGTGACACGGAAAACGGGCTGGCCCTTGGTCAGCGCCGACTGGCGATTATTGATCTTTCCGATGCCGGTAAACAGCCCATGCATTCGGCCAATGGCCGCTATGTCATGGTTTACAATGGCGAGATTTATAACACCGAAGAACTGCGCCAGAAACTTGCCAGTGCCAACATCGCATGGCGCGGCCATTCCGACACCGAAGTCATTGTTGAATGCATAGCCCATTGGGGCGTGCGCGAAACGGTCAAGCGCCTGATTGGCATGTTTGCCATCGCGCTTTGGGACCGGAACGCCAACAAGCTGACACTGGTGCGCGACCGTTTGGGCATTAAGCCCCTTTATTGGTCGCGCTATGACGGCAATATCGGCTTTGCGTCCGAGGTCAAAGGACTTCTCGCGGGCAATGCGATTTCGCGTGAGGTCAATCATTCCGGGCTGGAAGCTTATTTGCGGTTTGGCTATGTCCCGTCCGGCCATTCGATCTATGCCCACGCCAAGATGCTCAAACCCGGTCACATTCTCGAAATTACCGGGCACGATCAGGCATCTGAGTTTGCCTATTGGTCGGTCGAGGATGCCGTGCTTAATGGCCAAACCCACGCCTGGAGCGGGGACGATCAAAGTGCGATTGACGCGCTTGAAGATTTGCTACGCGATGCGGTTTCGCGCCGCATGGTCGCCGACGTGCCGCTCGGCGCGTTTTTATCGGGCGGGATTGACTCATCGACCATCGTCGCCCTGATGCAATCGGTCTCCGACCGTCCGGTTAAAACATTTTCGGTCGGGTTCGAAGATGCCGCCTTTAACGAGGCGGCCTTTGCCGGGGAAGTGGCGCGTCACCTTAAAACCGACCATACCGAACTTTATGTCACGCCGCAGGACGCACTTGATCTGGTGCCAAAGCTGTCGGAAACCTATGACGAGCCATTTTTTGACAGCTCCGCCATCCCGACCTATCTGATTTCCGCCCTGACCCGTAAGGAAGTCACCGTGGCCCTGTCGGGCGATGGCGGCGATGAAACATTTGGCGGCTATACCCGCTATCTCTGGGCCCGACAGCTCAGCAAGGCCGCAGGCAGCATTCCTTTTGGCGCCTCGATGGTGGCGCGTATGCTAACCATGTTATCGCCCGAACAGTGGGACAATCTGGTCGGGCTGGTGCCGGGCGGGATTGCGACCAGTGCGATTGGCGATAAAATACACAAGGCCGCACCGCTTCTGGCGATCAAGGATGATCTGGATCGCTATCACGCGCTGCTATCCTTGTTTGATACCGACAAATTGCTTGGCCGTCGCGAGGGCCGCAAAAAAATCCGCGTGCCGGGCGAAAAGTTCTGTCGTAACCGCAATCTTGATTACGTGTCCTCGATGCAGGTCATGGATACGATGATGTATATGGTCGATGACGTGCTGACCAAGGTCGACCGCGCATCTATGGCCAATTCGCTTGAGGTCCGCGTGCCGTTCATCGATCACCGGGTGATCGAATTTGGCTGGCGATTGCCGGCACATTTGAAACTGAACGGGTCGGTTGGCAAATATGCCGTGCGTCAGATTCTCTATAAATACGTCCCGCGTGAATTGATCGACCGGCCCAAAACCGGGTTTGGTGTGCCGCTGGCACAATGGCTGCGCGGGCCGTTACGCGAATGGATGGGCGACCATCTTGCCAATGATGCACTGTATAATGATCTTGGGCTGGATCGCCGCTATATCGACCGCCTGCATCAGGAACATATGTCAGGTCGTCGCAACTGGGGTCATCAGCTTTGGACCATTGCCATGTTGTCTGACTGGCAGCAACGCTGGCTGACATAACCATCTGATACCCGTCCATTTCTGTTATGCGTTTAAACCCGTCTGCCCGTCAGGCGGGTTTTTGCATTTTTTCATTCGCGAAATTTACCAAAACAGGCCGGTTTTTGATGCCATACGATGCGTGTGTCTTCATGGGTTCCGTTCTCGCAATCGCAAAAATGTCATAATTCGAAACTTGTAAATTTTCGAAAATGAACTATTTATGGCGGTACCAACCCATCAAACGCAGAGAGAACCGCAATGCCTGGCACATCCAATTACGATCTGATCATCATCGGTGGCGGCATTAATGGTGCCGGAATTGCCCGTGATGCGGCCGGGCGCGGCCTGAAGGTTTTGCTGTGTGAACAAAACGACCTTGCCAGTGCGACCTCATCAGCCAGCACAAAGCTGATCCACGGTGGTCTGCGCTATCTCGAACATTATGAATTCCGTCTGGTGCGCGAAGCTCTGACCGAACGCGAAGTTCTGCTGGGCAATGCGCCGCACATCATCTGGCCGCTGCGGTTCGTTCTGCCGCATCGCAAGGATCTGCGCCCGGCATGGATGATCCGCTTGGGCCTGTTTTTATATGATCATTTGGGCGGGCGTAAAAAACTCCCGGCATCCAAGGGCATTTCATTCGCGTCTCACGTCGCCGGGGAACCCTTGCGTGAGGATGTGACCAAGGGCTTTGTCTATTCCGATTGCTGGGTCGATGATGCCCGTCTTGTGGTGCTCAACGCCATGGACGCCCGTGAAAACGGTGCGGAAATCCTCACCCGCACCAAATGCGTTGGCGCAAAGCAGATGGACGGGCAATGGAACGTCACCTTGCGCGACACTGATCATGATCAAGACCGTGTTGTCACCGGCAAAATGCTGATCAATGCCGCCGGGCCTTGGTGTGCCGACTTGATCAAACCCGATGGCGGCGCTGTGCAATCGAAAACCAAGGCGAACATTCGTCTGGTCAAAGGCAGCCACATCGTCGTACCCAAACTGTTTGATCACGACTATTGCTATATTTTCCAGAATGGCGATGGCCGGATTGTTTTTGCCATTCCCTATGAAAATGACTTCACCCTGATCGGCACCACGGATGTTGATTTCAACGATGATCCATCAATCGTCAAAATCGATCAGGACGAAGTTGATTATCTGTGCAAACTTGCCAGTGGCTATTTCAAAAAATCCGTCAGCACCGATGATGTGGTCTGGACCTATTCCGGGGTCCGTCCGCTCTATGCCGGCAATGGGGACGGCGAAAACGCCTCAAAAATTTCGCGCGACTATACCCTCAAACTCGAAGCCAACAGCGGCGATGCGCCCGCCCTTCATGTCTTTGGCGGTAAAATCACCACCTATCGCAAACTGGCCGAGCACGCGTTGCAGATCGTATCTGATCAGCTTGGCCACAATGATCAACCCTGGACGGCATCGGCACCACTTCCGGGTGGCGACTTCCCCAATGCATCCTTTGACGATGCGTATGATGTCTTCGCCAAACGATATAACTGGTTGCCCGCGGCAATGCTTACCCGTTTGCTGCGGCTTTATGGTACGCGGATCGACGCCATTTTAGGGACGGCAAACGCCCTTTCTGATCTTGGGGCCTGCTATGGCCATGACCTGTATGAAGCCGAAGTACGCTATCTGATGGATCAGGAATGGGTGCGCGACCTTGATGACCTTATCTGGCGCCGCTCAAAACTGGGGCTGCGTTTGACCAAGGACCAGCAGGCGGTTTTAAAACAGCGACTGGCAAAGGAAAACCGCACCAAGATTGCCGCCGAGTAGATGTGAACTTTCAACAGGTTGTCCATTCGGGCCAGACCTTGGTGCGCCTCTTTTCTGACAGTATCACTAGGGTCTGAACCCAATTGAATGCTTGAAATGGTCGCGAGGAATTTGTGCGGATATCAGGAGCTTCACCGCAGCAAGGCTCGCTGCCTTGCAAGGGGA
>NZ_CCDX020000025.1:0-1556 GCF_000751115.1 Thalassospira sp. GB04J01
GCAATCCGCCAAGACGGCGCAGCAGATTGCCACGAACATAGACAAAATAGATCAGAAGCGGGATCAGTATTGCGGCTGCACCAACCCCATACATCACGACTGATCTTTGCTGTGTTAGTGTGTTTGCCGTATCTGCCGACGTATTGACATCGTTTTGCAGGCTGTCGACAATCTCCGATACAACACCTTCCATCGCGGCGGCAAACTCGGCACTTTCTTCGACGATATCAAGTTGCTCATAGGCAAGTTTAAGCTCCTTGGAGCGAAGAGAAGGGATGCTTCTGCGCCCCATTGCAAGCTTCTTGATGTCACCGATCAGGCCTTCATAGAACTTTTTGAGTTTGGCATTCTCAAGCTCTTTGACGGTGTTGCCGACAACGCCGACCGCACCACGTACCTGAACGCCCATGATCCGAAGTTGCATCCGGTCATCAGACGATGCTGCTGAAAGGACGGTGTTGGTGATTTCAGCTCCGCTGTTGGAAAGAGCAAGGATCGGTGCCCTAGCAGCCATCAGCTCGTCAAGTTCGAACAACAGACCTTTGGTCGATGCTTCCTGTGCTGCGGTTAAGGAAGGCCCGCTTTGACGGAGTTCCTGAACCTGCGCCGTGACACCGGTAATTTGGGTCTGCGAAGCCGAAAGGATTGGCTGAATCATTGAGTTGAAGCGACCGGAAACCTGTTGAAACTGGCTTAGCGAGTTTGAAAGCTCGTCGGCAACTTCAAACCGCTCAATCGTGGTTTCATGAAGTTCGGTAAGCGCTTCAGCAAGGCTTTGTGCATTACTTTCAACAAGTGCCAGCGTTTCTTCCGGAAGCCCGGCTTGTCGTAACTCGCCCAAATTGTCGTTAAGTTTAGCTAGAAGTGTATCGACTTCGGCTTTGACGGCTTGCTCTTCTTCAAGCTTGGAAGCTGCAAGGAAACGTGGCGCAGATGCGACGATTTTAGCACTGCTAGAGGCCAATTGCTGGGCTGCAAACATTGGGGGTAATTGCTCATGGGCAATTTTACCTAACTGTTTGCCAAATTGTGTAAAGGAGAAAACAGACGTAGCGGCTGCAAGGACTGCAATGAACCCGACCAGCAAGAAGGCTCCCGCCAACTTCCCGCGAACGCCAAATCCTGATTTTTTGTTGTTTTTTGACAAAGAAGGCTTAACGCCGCGCCTGATGTTTAAAGCCATATCTTATCTACCTCTTAGACCTAAGAGCCGAGCACCGACACCTCATCGTGCCGACGCTGTTATATGCGCCGTCCGGACGTCGTTTCCCGCTCAAGCCAATCCAATCCAAGAAGATACCCGCCTGTCGCCGTGAAACAGTTCAGATGGGAATGAGTATGGGGCTTGCATTATTGTTCTTGTGATCAGACATACCACAGCATCTATAGGACGATCATGAATTTTCCAGCTGTAGTGTGCGCCGGTATAGTCTGTTTGCGCCTTTTGGCCGGGAAATATGCGGCATGTCGAACGCACAGGTAAATTACATCTGAGGTTGGCGAAAGTCACAAAAAAGGCCCGCCGGATGGCGGGCCTTTTCGTCAGGATCACAAAG
>NZ_CCDX020000026.1:0-16951 GCF_000751115.1 Thalassospira sp. GB04J01
TTGCCGTCATGCCGATGCTGCGTGTTGGTGGTATGCAGCTTTTCCGCATGGAAAACTCCGACAAATCCGACAAGGCCTTTCCACGTGCAACCCAGATCGCCATGGGCATTGCGGTTCTATACCTTAGCTTTACCGCGCTTTGGGCCATCATGCTTTGGTGGGCGGGAATGTCGCAATTTGATGCGATTGCCCATGCGATGACGACGATTGCCACCGGCGGGTTTTCGACCAAGGATGCATCGGTTGGGCATTTTGATAGTGCCGCGATTGATGTCATCATCACCCTTGGCATGGCGACGGGGGCGTTGCCGTTCATTTTGTATCTTCAGATGTTGCGCGGACGCGGAAGAGCACTTTTTCGCGATAGTCAGGTGCGCTGGTTCATCACCATCGCGTCTTCGATTATTCTTGGCCTTGCCTTTTGGCATTCGGAAACCAATGCCGTGCCATTCCTGACCGCATTGCGCTATACGTCGTTCAATATTGTGTCCGTCATGACCGGAACGGGCTATGCGACGACCGATTACGGGCTTTGGGGTCCGTTTGCCGTTACGGTATTTTTCTTTGTGATGTTTATCGGTGGCTGTGCCGGATCGACCACATGTGGGGTGAAGATTTTCCGCCTGCAGGTTTTGTATGAAATCGCAAAAGTTCAGCTGTCGCACATGCTACGTCCGCACGGCGTTTTCATTGCCTATTATAACCGTAAACCCCTGTCGGAAGACGTTACTGAATCTGTTTTGAGCTTCTTCTTCCTGTTTGTTTTCTGTTTTATCGTGCTGGCGGCGGGCCTTGGTGCAATGGGGCTTGATTTCATCACAGCTGTTTCCAGTGCCGGGACCGCGATTGCCAATGTGGGGCCGGGACTGGGCCCGATTGTTGGTCCGTCGGGGAATTTCGCGACACTGCCCGATGGTGCAAAATGGTTGATGTCGATCGGGATGCTGATCGGGCGATTGGAAGTCTTTACCGTTCTCGTGCTGCTGTTCCCGGCTTTCTGGCGGGATTAGGACCGCTTCAGCTTAAAATATCATGTCTTTATCAATCCAAAGCCTCGTCAGATAGTTTACCTGACGAGGCTTTCATGATGTGGAATTGACAAAATAGGACATTTGACCTAATTTCATATTTAGGACGATTGTCCTAGGCGGGTAATTTTGGTGACTGTGAGTTAACGGCATCAGGCATTCATTGCAGGTCTGAGTTGGTTAGGAATTTTCGAATGGCTATCGCGACCCGGGACCGGATCATTGAAACAGCGGATATTCTGTTTTATCAACAGGGGTTTGAGGCGACTTCGTTTGCCGATATTGCATTGGCTGTCGGTATATCGCGGGGAAATTTTTACCACCATTTCAAAACCAAGGACGACATCCTTGATGGTGTTATCAACCATCGTTTGGCCAATACCGAACAGATGCTTGATCGTTGGGAGATTGAGGGTGATGACCCGGCGGATCGCATCCGTAGTTTCATCCACATCCTGATCGTCAACGGTGAGAAAATCCGAAAATTCGGATGCCCGGTTGGAGCGCTGTCATCAGAGCTGGCGAAACTGAACCATGCGGCTCAAAGCGATGCCGCATCGCTCTTTACCCTGTTTCGAAGCTGGCTCAGTCGGCAATTCGAGCGGCTGGGATTTGCGGGAAGGTCAGATTTTCTTGCGATGCACATTCTTGGTCGCAGTCAGGGGGTGGCAACTCTCGCCAATGCCTTTAACGATGATGCTTTCTTGCGTAGCGAAGTGGAGCTGATGTGTCTCTGGCTTGATGAACAGATAGCGTCGGTTGGAAAGTATTGACCTAACTGTACACCACACCCCCATTCCGTTGATATTAAAGATCAAAACAGGGAGAAAACCATGTTCACTGTCTTTTTGAGGTTTGCGGAGCACCGTGCAAGGGCGCCCGAATTCATGGATGGGCATAAGGCCTGGATCAAGCAGGGGTTTGATGACGGGGTGTTTCTTATGGTGGGAAGTTTGCAGCCCAATATGGGAGGTGCGATCCTTGCACATGCGATAGCGCGCGACGCGCTTGAAGCCCGCGTCAAGAATGATCCGTTTATTGTTGAAGGGATTGTAACGGCGGAAATTCTTGAGATCACACCGGCACGGGCAGATGAACGCCTTAACTTTCTGATGGGGTGAGCCATGAGCAAAACAACAATCGGTACAGACGGAAAGTGCCGTTGTGCATGGTGCGATTCTGCGCCGGAATTCAACGTCTACCACGACACCGAATGGGGTTTTCCGGTAACCGATGATCGTCGGCTGTTTGAGAAAATCTGTCTGGAAGGATTTCAGTCGGGATTAAGCTGGCGCACGATCCTGACCAAACGTGAGAACTTTCGCGCGGCGTTTGAGGGTTTTGACTTTTACAAGCTTGCGACGTTTGATGACAAAGATGTTGAACGATTGTTGCAAGATGCAGGTATCATTCGACATCGCGGCAAGATCGAAGCGGCCATCAATAATGCCAAACGCGCCTGTGAAATGATCGAACGCGAAGGATCACTGGCAGCCTATTTCTGGCGATTCGAACCTGACGCCGATGAGGTTGCCATTCCACAAACGATGTCGACATCCCCAACATCCATTGCCTTGTCCAAGGATTTAAAAAAACGCGGATGGAAATTTGTTGGCCCAACCACTGTCTTTGCCTTTATGCAGGCCATGGGACTGATCAATGATCATGCGGATGGGTGTTTTTTACGACCCGAAATCGACGATATTCGGCGTTCGTTTGTGCGTCCGGTCTGATGGCGTTCGGAGGTGATGTTGTTGGGTGGTATGGCTGAGGGAAAGAAAGTCAGGCGATACCGAACCTTGGGTCAGGAGCGGATCGGGGATCGGGATTTTGGCCCGGCATCGCCTTAAGGCCAAGGTGCCAAATCAGTCATAAAAGGTAAAATCGAATATTATTTAAATTATGATAGCTTAAAGCTATTAATCCTGTGTGGTACGATTGGCCGCACCACAAAATCAGGAAGAAACCGGCAGTTTCACACAGAATATCGCGCCATCTGGTCCTGTTGCCGCAAGACGAAGATCGCCATTGTGAACAGCGATCAATTCCCGTGCGATGGCAAGACCAAGTCCAGTGCCCCCTTGACGACCGCTGGCTGCAAACGGGATGAACAGGTTCTTGATCGCCTTCTCTGCCAATCCCGGTCCGTTATCAGAGATCAAAACCTCAATGAAATGGCCGTCTTGACGGGCTTCAATATGATCGTGCGCTTTTTGGACGGACACCCATACAGTGTCGGCACCAGCTTCTAGCGGGTTGCGCATCAGATTGCTAAAGGCGCGAAACAACATGTCATAATCTGCTTCAAGCATGACATCGTCGGGCAGATCAATGTCGACCTGTGCCGTGCACGGCAGCGACAGTTTCGTTTCACTCTCGGCTGCGCCGTCCAAAAGTGGGTCGGATTTTTGCAGCAAAATCTGATCGCGGATTTCTTCGATCAGTTCGACAAGTGTGAATTTCACCAAATCACGCGGTGGCGGAGTTTCACGCGCAAAGGACAATGTCTGTTCGCTGATGTAAACCGCCCTTTCCATCGATGACAACAAGCGTGGCACAACCGCGCGGACTTCGTCATCCTGACTTTTGGCAAGCTGTTCAGTCATCAGCATGGATGTGGCCAATGCGTTACGCAGATCATGGCTGATTTTTGTGGCCGCCGTGCCAAGTGCTGCGAGTCTTCTTCGTTGATTAAGCATGGCTTGCAGGTCTTGTTGCATACTTGCCAGTTCCTGACGGGCGACACCGATTTCATCATCCCGATGGCCCGGATCGATAACAGCACTTTTATCCTGTGGCGTTTCACGAAACCGGATCATGTCACGGGTTAATGTCCGCATTGGCAGGACCATCATGCGATTAAGCGCAAAATAAACCAGCCCGGCGGTAAAGAACGAAATCATCAAAGACAATCCCATGACCCGCCAGCCAAAATCGCGCATTGCCTCAGTCAGGGTTTTTTCATGGACGAGGATCTCGATTTCGAAAGTCGGGGCCATGGACGGCATGCCGATAACACGCAGCATCCGGTTACCGGTTTGGGTCAGGGTGGAAAACCCTTCGAGCAAGGCCATTGGAATGGAAAAGCTGGTTAAATCGACATCCTTGTCGATCTTTGCGGGCATATCGTCACGCTGCAGCAGCAATTTTCGATCTTCGCGCCGCAGGATGACGGCCTCGATCCCGGCATTGGATAGCAGTTCTTTTTCCAGATCATCGGGGATCATTTGATCTGGGGTTGCTTCCAGCGCAAGGGCAGCCAGATATGCCGAATCAAGATGGGCTTCTAGCCAGTCGATGCGAAAACGTGCAACCGACGGGGCGAAAACGAAGACTTCTGCGAGCATCACAAAACTGACCGTCAGCACGAGCAAGCGTGCCGACAGCGATTTGGCCCATGGGGGCAGTTTAAGATGCGGTCTTTCCATAGGGAATGTTAGCCAGAGACGATCAAAAATGTACAGAGATACAGAAACTTGGGAACAAACAGTGTTTTATCCAAGCTTCAACAGGAACCGAACAATCTTGCGCGTTTTCTCGCTAAACAGGCTGGGTGTGTACCACGCACCGGCAACACGTTTTGAAAGCTCGCCAAGGGTTGGGTAAGGGGCAATAACGCCAGCCATTGCACCTATTTTCATTTTTTGTGAAATCGCCAACGTCCAGATGCCAATCAATTCCCCGGCCTGACGCCCAACAATGCCAGCCCCGAGAATGCGGCCTTTCGGGGTGGTGATGACCTTGATGAAACCGATTGTGGCATCTTCGGTCCGCGCGCGGTCATTTTCTGCGTAGTCCCAAGTTGCAACCCGAATGTTATCGCCAAATTTTTCACGTGCAGCTGTTTCATTCAGGCCCACTTGGGCAAGTTCCGGGCTGGTATACGTCACCCACGGTACCGCGCTGTGGTTAACCTTTGCGGGTAAGCGGAACAGAGCATTGCGAATGACAATGCCTGCGTCATATCCCGCCATGTGGGTAAATTGCAGTCCACCTGTAACATCGCCGAGGGCAAATATTTTCCGGTTTGTTGTGCGTAAGCGCGCGTCAACCTCAATACCGCGTCGGTCAAAAGCAACGCCGGCATCATCAAGGCCAAGGTTCTCAACGTTTGGCGCGCGTCCTGTTGCCAGTAACAGGTGGCTGCCTTCGATGGTAATATCGGCACCGTTCTGTTCGATTACGACACGGATTTGATCACCGTTCAATTCGACCCGCTGAGTTTTGGCGTTTTCGTAAAGGCTGATCCCCGATGCTTCAATCTCGGTACGGACCACATTAACCATATCATGATCGTCTTTGGGCAGGATCGTCATCATCTCAATGATGGTGACTTTTGCGCCCAGTTGCCGGTGGGCTTGCGCCATTTCAAGTCCAATGGGGCCACCACCGATGATGATCAAATGATCCGGGCATGTTTTGTTTTCAAAGATGGTTTCATTGGTAAAGTAGGGAATGTTTTCCAATCCGTCGATTGGCGGAATGGCCGCACGTGATCCTGTGGCGATGACAAATCGCTTGGCCTGAATGGTTTTGCCATCGGCAACGAGTTCACGCGGGGAGGTGAATTTTGCTTCGCCCTGAATGACAGTGCATCCAAGTTCTTCGAACCGTGCAACCGAATCATGCGGAGCAACTCCGGCGATCACGCTGTGCACATGATCCATCGCCTTGGCAAAATCAACGTCGACTGGTCCGGTTGAAATGCCAAATCGCGATGCGGTTCTGGCATTATGTGCAGCGTGACCGGCTGCCAGCAGCGCCTTGGACGGAATACACCCGGTATTAAGGCAATCACCGCCCATTTTGCCCTTTTCAATAAGGACGACATCTGCCCCCATTTGCACGGCACCGGCGGCAACTGAAAGCCCGCCAGACCCTGCCCCAATGACACAGATATCGGTTTTGATGACATCACTCATTGGATGGGACCCTGTTCTTGTTTTTGCGGAGTTTTTTATAGGCAACGGGCAGCATTGCCAAAACGGCAAGGCCAATGATCGGGGTTAGAATCCGGGGTTCGAAGATCACACCCAGATCGGGTGTTTTGCCCTGATCAAACAGTGCACCCAACCCATCACCGATTGAAACATAAACAAATGTGCCCGGGATGATGCCAACGATCGTACCGAGCACAAAGGATCGTATTTTGACTCCCAAAAGGGCCGGGACGAGGTTCACCAGCCAGAACGGGAAAATCGGGATCAGACGCAGGACCATAAGATAGCTTAAGGCATCTTCGGCAAAGCCCTTTTCCATCTTGCGGATGGCGTTGCCTGCCTTGGCATGCATCAGATCATAAAGCGCATAGCGTGCCGCAAGATAAACAATGACCGCGCCAAGGGTCGCTGCGATCACGACATAGGCCGTGCCAAGCCAGACACCAAACATAAAGCCGCCCGCAATCGTCAAAAGAGATCCGATTGGTAAGGAAAGTGCGACGGAAACGGCATAAATAGCCATAAACGTTATGACGCTTGAAACTGGATTACTGGTGACAAAGTCGCGCAAAATATCGCGGTTTTCGCGCAGGGTATCAAATGATAGAAAATCAAGAACCCCAGCAGACCAGGCAACTCCCAATCCTGCAAGCAAGACTGCAACAGGCCATAGTTTGCGCCAAATTGGTTGCGCACCAGATTGGGGGGCTGGAGATTGGTTGGATTTTTTGTCGGTCAAATCAGGCGCCATTAAGCTGGACTTGGTCATTCGTTTCACGCATTTGCATAAACTGGGGCGCAAAACCTCAAATACAGGATTGCATTAATTTCCAGCAGATTAGAACGAAATCTTGTCCTTGGCTTCTGAACTGCTTTCACCATTGCGTGAACCGTTTGTTAGCCGGTTACTTTGCTATCTGACATGCCTCTGCGCAAAATTGAGCAGTCAGAGGTTCTTGACCTTACGAAAGTCTGGTCGTATCGTCTGCGCACTTCGTGGGATTTGTCGACCGGCTTGCGACCACGTAAAAAATCGCTAAAGAGGGGATACATGGCTTCGGCCCTGACCCATTCATGCCGGTCAGGGTTTTTTTGTGTCCGGATCATACCAATATGACCGGGCATGTAGGAGCAAGACGATGACGACCGAAAAAAAGGCTTCAGATAACTGGCGCGCAGCTACCCGTTCTGTCCGGGGTGGAACCGAACGAAGCGGTTTCTGCGAGACCTCCGAAGCCATCTTCATGAATTCCGGCTATGTTTACGAAAGTGCTGCCGAGGCTGAGGCCTCCTTTGATGGTAGCGGACCGGAACGGTTTGTGTATTCACGTTTCGCCAATCCGACCGTCGGGATGTTCGAAGAACGCCTTGCTCTGATTGAGGGGGCAAAATATTGCCGCGCAACTGCATCGGGCATGTCGGCGGTTTGGAATGCGTTGATCGCATGCACCAAGGCCGGTGGCCGAGTGGTTGGTTCGCGTGCACTGTTTGGATCGTGCGAGTTCATTTTGACAACGCTTTTGCCGCGATTTGGTATTGAAACCGAACTAGTTGATGGCACCGATCATGCTGCTTGGGAAAAGGCATTGTCCAAGCCAGCAGATGCGGTGTTTCTTGAAACACCATCCAATCCGACACTTGAAGTCATTGATATCGCCTTCGTTGCCGATCTGGCGCATAAGGCTGGGGCAAAGGTGGTTGTCGACAACGTTTTTGCTACCCCGGTCCTGCAAAAGCCGATGGAGCTTGGTGCTGATATTGTTGTGTATTCGGCAACGAAACACATTGATGGTCAGGGACGGTGTCTTGGCGGTGCCATTCTGTTTAACGACAAAGAATGGCATGATGATCATTTGACAACATTCTTGCGCCACACCGGTCCAAGCATGAGCCCGTTCAATGCATGGGTTCTGCTTAAAGGGCTTGAAACGCTTAGCCTGCGTGTCGATCAACATATTCGCAATGCAACCGCCTTGGCTGAATTCCTGTCGGAACAGCCGGGTGTGTCGCGCGTTATATATCCAGCACTCAAAAGCCATCCACAGCATGAGCTGGCGATGAAACAAATGTCAGGTCGCGGTGGCGGGCTTATTGCGGTCGAACTTGCAGGGGGCAAGGCGGCGGCGTTTTCGCTGCTTGATAACCTCAAGCTGATTGATATCTCCAACAACCTCGGAGACGCCAAAAGTCTTGCGACCCATCCTTGGACGACAACGCATCAGCGCGTCCCGGCCGAGGACAAGGTGGTCATGGGCATTACCGAAGGCATGCTGCGCCTTTCGGTTGGCCTAGAAGATGTCGACGACCTTAAAGAAGACTTGCTTGCCGCTTTGGCCGTTTAGGGGCGGGCAGTATGTGTTGAACTTTTCGGAATTCGGCCCGTACAAAACAGTGCGGGCCGTTTCGTTTCGGGCCATTATTTTGGTCTGTGCACGAAACAGCTAAGCAAATTATGTCAGGTATCTGGCACTGTGGCTCTGAACTGTCTACATATGCGTCATCAACAGTGATCTTGGCTGAGGAAGATGGACTGGAAATAAATTGGCCTGGAGAATTGCATGTATTCAACCGTGACCAACGAAATCAAGGTTTCGGTACAGCCCGTATTCCTTGAAGACCAGTCCGATCCGGACACCCATCGTTATATCTGGGCCTATCGGATTGAGATTGAAAATCTGGGATCAAAAACCGTGCAGTTGCTGAACCGCTACTGGCGTATCACTGACTCACGCGGGGAGACTCAGGAAGTCAAAGGCCCCGGCGTCATCGGGGAGCAACCAGTGCTGGCCGAAGGGGAGAGCTTTAATTACACAAGTGGCGCACCATTGGCCACGCCGAGCGGATTTATGGTCGGGACTTACGAGATGACAGATATGGACGGGAATCATTTTGATATTCAGATTCCGGCCTTTTCACTTGATAGTCCCCATGGGCAACATACGGTAAATTGATATAAATGCGGGTCAGGAGCCCCACCAAGCCGGGATGCAATCCCGCAAGGAAAAGATAAAAAGGATTTAGTATGTGCAGCGAACACAGTGCGGTAAAACGTCCGACACGTGAAGAAGCAGAAGAAGCCGTTCGCACCCTTCTTCGTTGGGCAGGTGATGACCCCGAGCGCGAAGGTCTGCTTGGAACGCCGGACCGCGTGGCGCGCTCCTATGGCGAGTTTTTTGCCGGTTATCAGCAGGACCCGGCGGAAATCTTGCGTCGTACCTTTGAAGAAACCGACGGCTATGACGAAATGGTCGTGCTGCGTGATATCCGTGTCGAATCTTATTGTGAACACCACATGGTTCCGATCATCGGGGTTGCCCATGTTGCGTATTTGCCGCGCAAACGGGTTGTGGGGATTTCAAAACTTGCCCGCGTGGTCGAAGTGTATTCCAAGCGCCTGCAGATTCAGGAAAAGATGACCGCACAGGTCGCCAACACCATTCAGGAAGAACTGGACCCCCTTGGTGTTGCTGTTGTGATTGATGCCAATCATCAATGCATGAGCACACGCGGTGTCCATAAAACCGGCGTTTCCATGGTGACCAGCCGCATGCTTGGCGCGTTTCGCGATGATCCAATCACACGCCGTGAATTCTTTGCGATGATCGGTCGATAATCGGTTGATCAGATCGATGTGAGTGACAAAGGCCGCAGCATCATGCTGCGGCCTTTAATTTTGCAAGATCGATTACATAATGTGTCGTTCACAGGGCGTGCATGACTTATTCGCGGAAATTGCTATGACAGGATTTGCATGTCTTAAGCACGTTGCCCAACGCACCTTTGAAGTCATCTTCCGAGCCATTATTCGCGGCAACGGTTTTGAGTGCCGCGGCGTTGCTTTCAAGTTGCGAAGCCAAACCTGTGAATTTTGACCAGTCGTCCCAGATTTCAGGCAGAGCTTCGGATGGATGTTTGTCACTTCCTTCGGGGAAAAGCTTGGTAAAGGTTTCGCCCGCATGGGATTCGATGATGCTTGCCGATTTGGCAACCGTCGCCGGGTCATAAGGTAAGGTGCCTTTCATCATTGGCACCATGATCTTTACCTGCTGACCAATTGCCTTCATGACGTCCATGCGTTCCTTGACAACGCCCGTCGCACCTTCATGGGCAATGGCGGTGATGCTTGCTGTCATTGTAAGGGCTACGACCGCCCCGATAAAAATTCTCAACTCTCTTGTCCCTGCTTCTTTTGTCATTGTGTGTGTTTAATAAGGATTTTGGCAGCTTATACCCCAAATCGCGAAAGAGTTTGGTCAACGGAATCGACATAAGATCCACCAAATAAACGAACATGAACCAATAATGGATAGAGATTATACAAATCCCGGCGTTCTTCGAAGAAGCCCGGTTCAATCTTGCTCACCTCATCGTACTGTTTGAAAAATTCCGGCGTCAGATCCCCGAACAATGTGCCAAAGGCAAGTTCGATTTCACGGTCGCCATAATAGATCGCCGGATCAATAAGGCCTGCGATCTTATCGTCGTGACACAGAATGTTGCCGCCCCACAGGTCACCATGCAGCAAGGACGCGGCCGGTTTTTCCGCGATCAGATCGCCAAGTTTTACAATCAGCTTGTCAATCCGGTTTACCAAACGTGCGGGCAAAATGCCTTCCTGATGGGCAACCGTTGCCATATATCGAAGTCGATGTTCGCCAAAAAACGTGATCCAGCTTTTGCTCCGGGTATTTGGCTGGTGCAGTCCGCCAATCAATGTATCAAAAGACAATCCATATTGATCGGATGTGACAGCATGTTGTTTGGCAAGCTGTTTGGCCAAATCACGTTGGACCGATCCAGACATATGACCATCATTGTCAATAAATTCCATCACCAGACAGCCAGAATCGCCATACAACACATTCGGGCATGGAATGGGGGAATGGTCTGTCAGATACCGCAGCATTGCGGCTTCTATATCCAGATTGGCGTCGGCACCCGCCTTAATAACCAGTGACTGGCCGTTATCCAGATCAACCCGCATAACCTTGGCAACACATCCGCCCGACAGGTGTGATTGGGCAATGATTTTCGCCCCGGTCAAATCCGTGATCCGTTGAGACAAAGTCGGATCGGTCATGGATCAAATGCCGTGTTGATCGCGGATATGGGCCAATAGGCGACGGGATGTTTCTTCGATCATATCAAACACATCAACGAAGCCGTTCGGGCCACCGAAATAGGGGTCGGGAACACTTTGACCGGATAATTCCGGATGGTAATCCAAAAAGAGTTTTAGTTTCTGCTGGCTTGTAGAAGGGGCCTGGCGGCGCATATCGCGCAGGTGCCCGTCATCCATGGCCAGAATATAGTCAAACTCTGTGTAGTCGCCGGGTTTGATTTTGCGCGACCGTATATGGCCAAGATCATACCCCTGGCTTTGAGCCATTTCGTGAGACCGTGTGTCAGGTAATTCACCAATATGATAGGCCGAAAGCCCGCAGCTATCGACAGTAACCTGCTCAGACAGACCGGCCGCTGCAACCATGTCCGTAAACACGCCATCTGCGGTGGGCGAGCGGCAGATGTTGCCAGTACATACAAAAAGAACCTTGATCACGCGCGCTATCCAACAATTTTGAGAGGGAATGCGCAAGACTGACATGCGCCGGAATGTGAGGCAATGGCTGCTTGGGGGTGAAAATCATAACGCTGATTTCGCAATCGCAGCAATTATGCAATGTAACAGCTTCGTGACATTTCCAATCTGACCCTGACAGCCATATAATTAGTTTGTATGATCACGCCATATTTTGAATTTTGGTACTGTTTTATGCAGGAATTTGTTTCATTCGGCTTGCACGTTGCGTTGATCCGCCAGTTGGCGTGGTTGCCGCGCGGTTATGATCTTGTGCCGGCAGGGACGGTAGTTACGTCTGCCAAATTGCGCAGTATCATGCTGTCACTCGAAGAGGCAAATGGTCCGGCAGTGCTTGTGCGCCTTGGGCGGCATCTTGCGGCCAAGGAACAAGCGCCGATCCTGACCATGCTGCGCCATGTTGCAACACCGGGCATGATTGCAGATCGCTGGCGCCGGCTCGAAGGATATTCCCACGCGCGCGCGCGAAGCGACTATCAGGTCACAGGGAAGTCCATGACCTTTCATCGCGGTGTCGTGCGTGGTCAGCCTCCAGCGCGGGTTGAAAACCTGTTGTTGCACGGGTTCCTGATTGGGTTGCTTGAGGCCGTCGGGGCCGATTTCATTGATAGTACGATTTTGCCAAGTCACGGGCCCGCTGTGTCGGTCATGCGCAACGGACGTCTGATTGAGAAATTTAAGTTTAATGGGCGCGGTTTGCGGTTTCGCATCAATTGGAAAAGTTTCGAACCGGTTTCCTCCTCTTATCCGTTTATGGCCAATATGCCCGGAACGGCGCCTTCTATTTCGGCGCAGCGCCCTATTGTCCAGCAGCTCTGTACCATTCTTGAGCAGGACATCGGGCGAAGCTGGACGATTGACGATGTGGCGGCTGCTCTTGATACGTCTGGTCGGACGCTGCAGCGTCGTCTGCAATATGCCAACAGTCGTTTTTCCGATTTGCTGCGTCTTGTTCGGGTGCGCGAAGCATGTCGTCTTCTGTGCGGGACGACATTATCCGTTGGTGAAATCGGCTTTTGGTGCGGGTTTACCGACAATGCGCATTTTTCACGTGATTTCAGAAGGTTGGCCAGCATGCCGCCGTCGGTCTATCGCGAAGCAAGCTATGGGCACGCAGGGCTGACACGGGCGTAACCATCGTTGGACGTGGATGACCAATGAGCGGGCAGTGATTGACCCCTTTGGCATCCTTGTTTATCAGCTGATCGCACATGCCACACAATCCTGTGCCCGGCACTGATGATCTTTCCAGTTTGCGAGGCTGCCATGACCAACGCATCCAAAAACGACGGCCAATATGCCGGTTTCCTGCCGCCTTTTTTCCACGATCGGCCAGATGTCGATGACGTCATGATCAAAACGTGGGCTGTCGGGGATGGTTTGGTTGATCATTCGGTTCCCGAAATTCCTGCCCTGCTTTCGCTGTTTTTTGATCTGGTGGCACCGGCTGCTCAACGTTCTGGCGTCACGGGGTTTGCGATGCTTTGGCTTGATCGTCATCCGCATGAAGAACCAGGTTGGCGCCTGTCGCTTGGCCATGTTGGAACGGTCGATGACCTTGAATTGGCAGTGGCCAAGCCACTTGCACGGCTTGGCGGTACAGCAAAACTGGCTGAATTTGAAACAGAAAACTGGCATGTGACCCGTCCATTGTGGCGCAAGCGTGCAGAGCCGGTAAAGCTTGTCTTCTGGGGGGACTTTGCCCGTCATGCACGTGCCGTTTTGGGGCATGGTGATGGATCAGGGTTTTATCAGCCCCTTGGTGCGGGGCTTCGGTCTGATCACGTCGCAGCCTCTTTGCCACTGCTTGAAGATATGCTCGGCGAGCCATTCCTCGTAAACGGGATGGGGTTCGAAGATGCCCTGCGGCTGGGGATTGCACTTGGCCGCGCGCATCTGATTGAAAGCTGGATTGAGGCCGGTGGGATGGAAAAGGAGCCGTATTTCCGCCCGATGCGCATTTGGCATCAGGCTTGGCTGTCCTATGCGCTGATTGATCCTGCTGTCGCAAGTCTTGCTATGTCGGGGCAGCCACCAATGCCTGCGTTGGATTTTTCAGGCACTGCCACACCTGATGCCCGCCGTAAGGCCCTTGATGATGTCTCGGCGTGGCTAACGACTGTCTTCTTTAATGATGAACATCCCGCGTTGCGAAATGCCTTTGTTGCCGGTGTGCAAAATGCCGTTTGGCTCGACAGTGACCTTCAGCAATATGTTCAGCCACAGCAACGTGCAGAAATCTTGCAAGGTTTGATGCCCTATTGTCGCTGGTTTTTGGCGATGGCGCTTTATAACCATCTGGGCAATCTCGCTTCTGGGACGGCGCGCGAAGATCAATCGGAATTTTATGCGGCATTGGTTGATACCCTGCCCGAACTGGCCCCGCTTAGTGATCTTGCCACCCAGCGCGATATCGAACAGCACATCATTCGCGTTGATGCCGCCCGGGCGGCATCTGCGTTTGACACACTTGTCTTGCCATTTTGTGATCTGCTGATGCCGCGTCGTTCATTCGATGCGGCACGTGCCTGATCGCACAGAACAGGTCTCACACGCAAAAAGGTCCGCCAGTATCGTACTGGCGACCTTTTTTGTTTTTGCCGTGATTAATGCGTGTGGGCGGCAATCGGTCGGCTTGATACAATCTTGAACCGGATCGCAAGGCCGCTTACAGCGACAAGGCTTGCAATCACAATGCCCCAAAACAGGCCAGGCACCCCCATGCCTTGCGTGAATGTCAGGTAATATCCCACCGGGATCATGATGCACAGATATGATACCAGATGCAGTATGGTCGGTGCCCATGTGTCCCCGGCACCGCGCAATGCATTGATCGCCGCATTTTGCCCGCCGTCGGTTGGGAAGATAATCGGCATCAGAACCAGTACCGAAACGGTCGTCACGATTACCGCACCATCTTTGGTAAACAGATGGGCAACTGCATCAGGAAATAGATAAAGCGGCGCGCTTAACACAAACATCACCGCCATCGTGGTCAAAAGCCCGACCCAGCCGGCAAGTGCCATGTCAGGTCTATCGCGTCGGCCATAGGCAATGCCAACCCGAACCGAGGTGGCCGATGCCAGTCCAAGGGCGACCATGAACATCAAGGCTAACATTGTCATGGCAATGCCATAGCTTGCGGCCGCAACAACACCCAACCTTCCGGCAAAAAGCTGCATGGCGGCAAACGCACTTGTTTCCATGCCCTGGCTGGCACCGGCGGCATATCCAAGATGGCGTGCCTTGTGCGATGCCTGCCACCAGCCGGAAAACCCATTGCGAATGCCATAAAGGCTATGGCTCTTCATCAACAGAATATAACCCAGTAAACTGAATGCCATGAACCAGCGGATAACGGTTGATGTCCATGCTGCACCTTCAGCGCCCAGTTCCGGTAGGCCAAAGGCCCCGTAAACCAGACCATAATCCAAAACCAGATTGATCGCATTTGCACCAATCATCATCATCATGCCAGGTAACGGGCGCTGCAAGCCTTCAAGGAAAAACGCGCAGGTAATATAAATCATGGCTGCGGGCATTCCGATCGACAGGATCATTGCCAACTCGCCTGCATTCTGTGCGATGTCATCAGGCTGACCGGTCGCGATAAACAGCCACTGCGATTGCCACGTCAGGATCGTAAACAGAATACCGATCAGCACGGCATAAGGCATCGCACCTCGCCAGACCAGACCGGCTTCGATCATATTGTCGCGCCCGACCGCATGCGACGTCAGGATCATCACCCCTGTCAGGAGCCCGATTCCGGTCACCATCAAGGTCGTGAACGGCGCATGGGCGACATTAAGATAGGCCAGTCCCGCGCTGTCGTAATTACCAACCACAATGGTGTCGACAACCGACATGATCAGCATGCCAAGCCGCGCAATGGTGACGGGCAGGGCAAGCCGGAACAGTTCGCTTAGGTGACGCCGTACCCGGTTATTTGGATAAAGCGGTGTCGGGGATGCTTTTGGCTCAATAGGCGGTGGTGCCGGTGTCCCGTCCTGTGGGGCGATGGTCATCGGAACGTTTCCTTATCATTTTATATCCGCAAAGCCAGGCATCAAAATCTGGTGTGGTGGCGAGATGCCGGTTCGTGGTTGTTCATGTCCTTTGGGACACGACTTTTTAAGTGTCGAGTTATCGTGTTGACGGCAATGGTCGATGGGGGATGGCCGTGATCAGTTTTGCTGGATCATCGGTGATTACGGATGTAACACCCCATGCGAACAGTTCACGCGCACGATCAACCTCATTAATTGTATAACAAACAAGCGGCACTCCGGCTTTGACAATCTCGGCGGCACTTACCGGTGTCAGCGCGGCATGATCTATATGAATGGCGGATGCACCCAGGCGGTCGTACTCTGCTTTCCAGTTCTCAGGCAGCGTTTCAAGCAACCAGCCACATGGAATTTCAGGTGCATGTTTGCGCATTTCGGCAACAGCAATATCATCGAAACTTGAAATCAGGATTGGAAGGTCTTTGGCGCGCTTTAACTCGGCAATGACTTCATGACATAGACGCACCGGATCGCAGCCCGATGGCTTGATTTCAAGGTTTGCACCCATTTCCATAAAATACAGCGTTTCAAGTGTATCGGTCAGGGTCGGAATACGTTCACCCTTATATATGTCTGAAAACCAGGCACCGGCATCGAGCCCGCGCAAAGTGGCAAGATCGCTTTGGTGAATTGACCCCTTGCCGTTTGTTGTGCGTTCAAGTGTCTCGTCATGGATCAGGACACATTTATTGTCGGCACTCAGTGTCACATCGCACTCGACCCATTTGGCATTGCGCGCACCGGCGACGCGGAATGCGGCAATGGTATTTTCCGGGGCCTCAACCGAAGCTCCGCGATGGGCGATGATGTGGGGAATCTTGAACACGGGCTTTGCCTTTTGTGATGTTGCGGCAAAACACTGGCAATTGGTGTGTGCACTGCCCGGTGCGCCGCTTGAACTTGCTACGAGTCTCTTACGCCAGTTGTTTTCTGTTAAAAAGCGAAAATCTTGTGTCGTTTTGAACGCGGCTATGTGCGCATTGGCAGCGAAGTCATTGGACTCCATATTGTAATTGGTCGGTCAAAGTTGAAAATCTCTGGGGTTTGGGGTGGTATGCGCACATGTGGTGCATACCATGCATTTGGCTGAACCCTTGGCCAAACCACCCAAACACAAGGGTTTGCGCCGCCCCTTCTGCAGACGCTAAAAACAATCGGGCAAAATCTCCAGAAAACTTGAAAAAAGGTGTTTACAGGTTTGTTACTGGGGCCTATAACCCGCCTCCACCGACGAGGCGCGGCGCTGACGAGATTGGCGACGCGGGTTGAGCGGTTTAGGGTTTCGGCCTTTGAGTTCTTTGACATTGTTGATCA
>NZ_CCDX020000027.1:0-1824 GCF_000751115.1 Thalassospira sp. GB04J01
GTGTTTTAAGTGTCGATCTCATTTCATTCGTAAATCGTAGATACAAAAAATCCAAGTTAAATGCTTTAATGCCGATCGGTTAAGGATCTAAGAAGAAAACTTGAACGATCTTGCAGATAGAACATAATCCCCACTCTTATTTAAGGTTGGGGATTTTTTTTTGTTTAATCAAGAAATGGAATTGGTGTATGAATCATTTGAAAATAAAGATGCTTACGACAATGTATTAACAGCGATTGATTCTAAATGGATTGAAGAAGCATTATTTTGTACTCAAAAAGCGAGTGTTCGACGTCGCCGCCTACCTGCAGAGCAAGCTATTTGGTTAATCATCATGATGGGGTTGATGCGGAATTGTTCAATAAAAGAAGTCTGCGGCTCATTAGATATTGCTTTGCAAACTACCCCTGATGAAGTCTATAACCATGTTGCCCCTAGTGTGCTCACAGATTGTCGAAAGCGATTAGGTGAATCTCCTATGAGTTACCTTTTTAGTACAACCTGTGCGGCTTGGCATAACGTTATTATTACTAAAAAACATAGTATCGGTTTAACGTTATTAGCCGTAGATGGGACGACCTTTAGAGCACAAGACACACCAGAAAATAGGGACGCATTTGGTTTTATCTCTAAATCCAACCCAGTTTATCCGCAACTTCGTATGGTTTCTTTGCATTCAACGCATACTCGGATGTTACTTGGTGCTGCATTTGATAGCTGTAGCGTCGGTGAAATAACCTTAGCTAAACGGTTGCTGACCGATATTCCAGAAGATTCATTAACCTTATTTGATCGTTGTTATTTTTCAGCAGACTTAATGCTCAACTGGCAACAGTTCGGTATTAATGCACATTGGCTAACACCGGTAAAAAAATCGATGAGGTATGAAGTTATAGAGCGATACGGCGATAATGATTTATTAATTGAAATGCCCGTATCCCCGCAAGCGAGAACTAAAAACCCAACATTACCAGAGACTTGGCAAGCAAGAATGATATGTTATCAAGATCCAAAGGGTGATATTAAAGGTTTTATTACCTCGTTAATCGATCCGACAGCTTATTCAATGGAAAGTTTATTGTCTGTGTACTGGGAGCGATGGGAAATAGAGCAGAGTTTTGGAGAGCTTAAAAACAATCAGTTGAATGGGGAAATTACACTACGAAGTCGTTTTCCCGAAGGAGTACGACAGGAGTTATGGGGGGTATTATTGGGTTATAACTTGATCCGACTTGAAATGGTTAATATTGCGCTAGAAGCGAAGGTTGAACCTACACGGATCAGTTTCACTGCTGCCATTTGTATTATAGATACACAAATAAGAGCCTATGCACTATCAGGTAATGGGACCATTCCGAAAAAACTTCAACTTATGCGAGAAGATGTTAAACATTTTATTTTACCCAAAAAAAGAAAACACCGAACGTTTTCACGTTCAGTGCTCTATATTCCATCTAGATATCCGTTAAGATATAAGCCTAAAATCTCTTAACCGAACGGCATTGACCTCGCAAGGTAGGTTTTTTCATATTAGTCATATCTAAAAATCTTTATTTACTTGTTTTTATTGATCTTTATAAATGCTTTCTTCATTACACCCTTCAAAATCCATCTTAGTACTCAATAAATCATTCCTAAAAAATTATCACTTCTATATTAATTTAATCATATTTAGGTATTTTTTGGCGATTTAATGATCTAGATCATATTTAATGCCGTATCATCTGCTTCCTTTTTGAGCATTTTAGTTAAATGCATATTTTTATTGAGATATGCAAAGGTAAGTAATGAATAAAGTAAATAAAGCATTTTCCAGTGTTCTCG
>NZ_CCDX020000028.1:0-1386 GCF_000751115.1 Thalassospira sp. GB04J01
AAGACAGTGCGATTGCGCTCGATATTGATGCGGGTCTGACAGATTCCAGTGAAGTTCTCACTGTGACGATCTCCGGTGTTCCGGATGGTGCGACCCTGTCGGCTGGTACGGATAATGGTGATGGCACCTGGACGCTGTCGTCTGGTGATCTTGAAGGTCTGACGATTACGCCTGCGGATGACTTCTCTGGCAGCTTTGATCTTGGTGTGACCGCTCAGTCTGCGGATGGTGAAGATGTTGCGACGACCAGTGGTTCGATCACGGTTGATGTTGCGGGTGTTGCCGATGCGCCAACGCTTGATGTGGCGGATGCGTCTGGCAATGAAGATTCGGCTATTGCGCTGGATATCGATGCCGGTCTGACGGATTCCAGCGAAACTCTGACAGTTACGATCTCCGGCGTACCGGACGGTGCGACCCTCTCGGCCGGTACGGATAACAGCGATGGCACATGGACCTTGTCGTCTGGCGACCTAGAAGGTTTGACGATTACCCCGGCAGATGACTTTAGTGGTTCGTTCGACATTGGTGTGACGGCACAGTCTGCGGATGGCGGAGACGTTGCGACGACTTCCGGTTCGATTACGGTTGAGGTTGCTGGCGTCGCGGATGCGCCGACGTTGGAAACGTCTGATGCTAGCGGTTCGGAAGACAGCGCGATTGCGCTGGATATCAATGCGGGCCTTACCGATAGCTCGGAAGTTCTGACGGTGACCGTCTCCGGTGTTCCGGATGGTGCGACTTTGTCGGCTGGTACGAATAACGGCGATGGGACATGGACCCTGTCGTCGGCTGATCTTGAAGGACTGACGATTACACCGGCAGATGACTTTAGCGGTTCGTTCGATCTTGATGTTACAGCGCAATCGGCAGATGGCGAAGATGTCGCGACGACTTCTGGTTCGATCACGGTTGATGTTGCCGGTGTTGCTGATGCGCCGACGCTGGAAACGTCTGACGCCAGTGGCTCGGAAGACAGTGCGATTGCGCTCGATATCAATTCTGGCCTTACCGACAGTTCCGAAACTCTGACAGTGACGATCTCCGGTGTTCCGGACGGGGCGACCTTGTCGGCTGGTACAGATAATGGGGATGGCACCTGGACGTTGAGTTCAGGCGACCTTGAAGGTCTGACGATTACGCCTGCTGATGATTTCAGTGGGTCGTTTGATCTTGGTGTGAGTGCTCAGTCTGCGGACGGTGAAGATGTTGCCGTAACGACCGACAGTCTGACAGTTGATGTCGCCGGTGTTGCGGATGCGCTAACGCTTGATGTTTTGGATGCGTCTGGCAATGAAGATTCAGCCATCGCCCTTGATATCGATGCCGGTCTGACGGACGGCTCCGAAACGCTAACAGTAACCATCTCGGGTGTTCCGGATGGTG
>NZ_CCDX020000030.1:0-3384 GCF_000751115.1 Thalassospira sp. GB04J01
CAAAACTATAGATAACTAGGAATTATGGGTAGTGAAATTTCCCTCGAGTTTCAGAACAGAACTGCGGAGCTTGGCTTTCTAAAGTCGGTCTGTAAACATGCTGGGCAGCAAGCTCGATGCTGCATTTTGCTCGCAAGTCCAGCATCTGGGCTGACAAGTTTCCTGCAACACGCAGGTGAAAGTTTAGCCGGAGAAGACTGTTTGACTGTGTATGCGTCCAGTCTTCGATCCGGCCCGGCTTTGTTATTCCACAATTTTTTTAGTTCTCTTGAAAAACAAATGAAGGATATTTCGCAGAAAGTCGAACGTCCTGAGGTTCTAAGAAAATTCGTTCAGGACACGGTTGCCGGGGGCCTCGGTTTTTTAGTGCCAGGTGGTGGCATGCTTAAACCCGCGACAGATAAACTATTTGAAAGGATAAGGTCTAGCTACCACTCATCGGAAGGTGCAGCGCGATTTTCTGCTCTCGTTCAAGACCATCTTTCTGAGAAAAAGATCCTATTTCTGATCGACAATGCGCAAAATCTCGATTTTGAAGAATTTGATGTGTTCAGAGAATCAGTTGGTCAGAATTTTTCGAATGTGAGGTTTGTTCTGGGATTTGTCGACCGCCCAGACAGGCGTATTAATCACGACTATCTACAGGAGCGAATTCAGAGCACTGGGCAGCAGGTTATAGTGACAGACTTCCAATCTCCAGATGCATTTCTAGCAGAGGATCTATTGGAAGCCGCCGATCTTCCAAATTCACATTGTAAAATAGCTGAAATTCAAGCGTTGTGTGGTCAGAACGCACACAAAATAATTGCAGAAATTCATGCATGTGCTCGGCGAAAACGAGGTGATACATTGGAAGACTATTCAGCCGATCAAATTGCAGTTCTAAGATATCTTGTTGCAGCCGATCAACCGCTACCCTCTAAGTTTATTGAAACAGTGACCAAAAATGATCCAGCTATTTTTCTGCCGGAATCTTGGTCGCTTGTTGTTGCAATAAAACCTCTTCAAAACGCAGGAATCATTCAACGAATTAGTAGAGTTTCTGGATCTTCAATCATCAGATTGAATACAGATTCACACCCCATCCTACGAGACTTATCCGGAGATCCTGTAGCCCTACTGGCTGCTAAAAATATTCTCTATAGGACATCGACAAAATTTGACACTGAACAGCATGAAATCAGTGAATATTTGCTAGCACTGAATTTTAACCTAGCTTCCAAAATAGACAAAAAACGCGCGCCTAGATTTGCTTTGAGATTGGTGGAATGCGCAATTCGCTCAGGGAGTATTGAAACCGCTACACGCTTTGAGGAGGCGCTGCCAAATCCTGAACAAACCCAAGAACTATCTACTTACCTAGTTTCAATCGCATTTCTGATTGCGACCAAAAAATACCATCAAGCCTTGGATGCGCTTGAAGTGCCATTCAATAAAGGATGGAAAAGTGATGTAAGAGTAAAGGTATTTAGTGCAATTTGTTACGACCGCTGTCGTGACAACGCCTCAGCATTACACGAAGTAGACAGTCTACTTTCTCAAGAACTTGAACCTGAAGTGTTGTCGGTGCTCGGGGCTGTGAGAATGGCGAGCTTACAACATCTTTCCAGAATCGAGGACGCAAGAGTCTTCTATAGCTCGTTCAATAACCGGCCAGATAGGTCAGCAAATTATGGCTACTTTTTAAGAAACTCGGCGGCAGTTTTTCCTCATGACAAAGCGATAGAAATACTGGAACAGGCCTATCAATCATTCATGGTGCAAGGGGATGAATACGGTGCTCTCACCTGTCGCGTGAACATCGGATCCATGCATGCAAATTTTGGACACATTGAGAAGGCCATGATTGAATTCGACTATGGGTGCAGGGGATTGTCCCGCTTTGGTGTGGCACACATGGAGGAGGTAATATGTAACTTGGCCTTCAGCGAATTTTACCTTGGCCAGAAAGACAAAGCAGCTTCACGACTTGAGGAGCTGATAACATATGCTTCCGAAAACGTGCCAAAGCTATATGCGCTCAATCATTTGGCTCTGATTAGGCTAACTCAAGGACAAATCAAAGAAGCGGAAACAGCTCTGGATTTGGCCGATAATTTGCTTAAATCCAATCTCGTTCCGATTGCCTCCTTGAGGCACAGGCTTAATTCTGAACTTCTAAGAAATGCAATGGGTCAATCAAAATTGAACTCAAAAGACCTACCGCAACTAATCGCTGGAATGGATGGCCCCTTGCAAGTCATCGGTACAGAACAAATCGCAAAGATGGCCTCGGTTTGGGATATGCCGGACGCACTCAAGGTAACGCAGGTCTATAGCCCCGGATTTCTGGAGTATTGGTCTTTTGATGCGCTCGCACTTTTACCCGGGTCTTTTCTGCCTAAAGTGACTGTAGCATAATATGTGCGAAATAAGATCCCTTTGGGAAATACCCAACGAATTTGCTGAGAACATAAGACTTCCAAAGCTGCTGATGTCACAACAGATATTCATTTCTAGGAAAGCCAAACGTCCCGATTTCTTGTCGTACCGAAAATCCATCCTTGCGTAGTCGGTCGGTGCAATTGCGGAGAAAATCTTACTAGATGTTTCGGATAACTTCTTCTGGACTGATAAGTCATCTAATATCGAAAATGGCATAATATTTGTGGTTTGCAATTTGTCACCGTGTGTAATTATTGACGATTTCCTCTGGGTTTCAAGGAGCACTGCGGGCAAAATGTCTGATGGGAAGCCACCGATCACCGGAATGGTAATATTCTCCCCTGGAACAAACTGTTCAATGATCGCTTCCAGTCCGATATCAATCAACTGACTTGCTCGTAGGCTTGCATCAGTCCAAGTTACAGCAAAAGATTGCTCGTCAATATGCTCAGACCCTGCTCCGTTTCTTGGCTTCACAAAAAATGGTCCGGCGAAGGGTTCCGTTGATGGCATTTTCAGAGATTGTGATGCAACAATCCAAGGCGCCGTATCTACCCCAAGTGAGGAGGCAAGGTGCTTTGCCAAGTGTTTGTCTTCAGCAACAGCCCTGACTGAAGGATTGGAGCCAAGATAGGCTCTGCCAACAAATTCACATAATGCGGACACATAAACTTCTCCATTACGCATGGGGACGCGGTTCATGAGAGAAAAGATGTAGTCGGCATTTGTAATTTTTTGTTCAAGAAAGCTCTCATCGTCTGCGATCGACACATCTCCAACTAAAGTCTGGAGAACGCCTAAAACCTCTCGATGATAGCGTGGGTATTGCCCAAAACGTTTTGCGGAATTAACAGGGTTTTCCTTTACGTGTCGAGCAAGATACAGGAGACGAAAATCAGCTTGTGGCTCGAATTTTAATATGAAATTTGAATCCATAATTCCTAGTTATCTATAGTTTTG
>NZ_CCDX020000031.1:0-1080 GCF_000751115.1 Thalassospira sp. GB04J01
CAAAGCAGTTTGGGATCAGGAGGCCGCGCGATCGTGTGCCTGCTGGCGCAGATCGTCGAGGATTGTATTGATCCGTGACCGCAGGTTTTCGACCTTTTGCGAGGCTTCTTGTGCCGTCGACAGGACCTGGCTTGAAAGTTCGCCAGTCTTGCTGGTTTCGGCAGAAACCTCGGTAATCGACGACGATACCGAACGGGTGCGATCCGCCGCACCGCGAACGTTGCGGGTGATTTCGTCGGTTGCAGCACCTTGCTCCTCGACCGCAGCCGAAATGGTGGTTGCGATTTCATTGAGGTTCTCAATGATCCGACCAATATCACCGATGGCCGTCACCGATTCACCGGTTGCCTTCTGAATGCCGGAAATCTGCCCCGAAATTTCTTCGGTTGCTTTTTCCGTCTGGTTGGCAAGGTTTTTAACCTCGGCGGCGACAACGGCAAAGCCTTTGCCCGCATCACCGGCACGGGCGGCCTCAATCGTTGCGTTCAGTGCCAGAAGATTGGTCTGTTCGGCAATGTCGGTAATCAACGCAATGACTTCGCCAATGCGATCTGCCGACTGTGACAGGCTGACCACCAGTTCGTTGGTTTCCTGTGCACGGGTCGATGCTTCGCCGGAAATCCGGGTTGATTCCGCCATTTGACGGTTGATTTCCGCGTTCGATGCCGACAGCTGTTCGGTCGCTGCGGCAACTGTTTCAACGTTGCCGGTGGCTTCCTGTGCCGAGTTGGCGACTTCTTCGGTTTGACCCGAAACCAGTTCGGCACTTGAGGTCATCTGTCCGGACACACCCTGCAACTGATCACCAAGGGCGGCGATTTCATTCACGGCACTTTCGACTTCGTTCTGAAGGGTATCGGCAAGGCCAAGAAGTTCATCGCGCAGCGCTTCGTTGCGTTCATGGTTAAGGCGTTCTTCTTCGGCCTGCATGTTACGGACCTTGATCGCATTATCTTTGAACACATCAACTGCACGGCCCATGGCACTGATTTCATCGTTGCCTTTGGAGGGTACCGCAACTTCAAGGTTGCCGTCCGCCAGCTGAACCATGGTTTTCTGCAATCCGCCAAGACGGCGCAG
>NZ_CCDX020000032.1:0-1356 GCF_000751115.1 Thalassospira sp. GB04J01
GAAGGTATAGTGCAGTGGTCAAGTAAAACTGGCCATCTTGTTAGAGGTTTTTACGTTTTCTTTCTCTGCTGCTAATGGTGAAAATCCGCCGTTAAACTGATGTGGGCGATATCGATTGTAATAGCCATTTATATAATCACTAATCGACAGCCTCGCTGTATTCATATCTGAATAACCTAACTTAGGCATCCATTCTGTTTTAAAGCTCCTAAAGAAACGCTCCATTGGCGCATTATCCCAGCAATTACCACGGCGACTTAAGCTCTGTCTAATCCCATAGCGCCATAACAATTGCCTAAATGTTTTACTTGTATAATGGCAACCTTGGTCACTATGAAATAATAGCTTTTTTGGCTTACCTCGACTTTCAAAAGCCATCCTTAATGCTTTTTTAGTTAGCTCGCTATCTGGGCTATTTCCAATAGCCCAGCCAATGACTTTACGCGCATATAAATCGATAACCACCGCTAAATAAGACCATTTGTTACCCGTCCAAACGTAAGTGACATCACCGCACCATGACTGATTAGGCGCTGCTGGACTAAAGTCCCGATTAAGTACATTGGGTATTGATAAGTGTTCTTTTTCACTTTTAGCATACTTGTGAGTGGGCTGCTGTCGACTAACGAGTCCTTCTTGTTTCATCAGTTTGTTAACCAACCAGCGACTTACATTAAAGCCTGATGTGGCCAGTAATGTGACTAAGCTACGCTCACCAGCAGAGCCATGGCTCACCGTAAACCAACGCTTCATTTCGGCAATTAAACGTATACGTTCAGGTATTATGTTATCTGGATTAGCTAACCAATAACGGTAGCTACTGCGATGAACGTCGAATAATTCACACAGTTTAACGATACCAATGCTCTCTTGAAATTCGCTAATTAACGAAAACCTTTGAGTGAGTCCTGAATCAAGAGAGCTGAAGCCTTTTTTAATATTGTATTATCTGTTTCTAAGTCTTTTATCTTTCTCTCAAGCTCTCGTATTTTTATTTGGTCTGGTGTCAATGGTGTTGCTGATGATAGTTGTCCATTTCGCTCATTCCGAAGCTGCCTTGCCCATTTATCTACCGTTGATTTACCTAACCCTAAGCTCTCTGCTACATCTCTTACAGGTCGCCTCATATCAACGACTTGTTGTGCAACTTCTAATTTAAATTCGGGTGAATAAGTTGGTCTTGTTTGTTTTGTCATATTAATACCTGATTAGTTAAAGTGAGTTTATCACCTCTAATCAGATGGCCAAATTCATTACGCGGTTGATTACAGTCTCTTAAAATCAAAAGCGAATTAACCACGAAGGCACGAAGGGTAAAGAAGGTTAGGTCAACACATTAATATTAATCAATATTGT
>NZ_CCDX020000033.1:0-1369 GCF_000751115.1 Thalassospira sp. GB04J01
ATATCACATGATTTAAAACAGCAGGGCAAGCTTGATAAAAGTGCTAATAAAATTAAAGCATTTTTAGCAATGAATGAAGAAAAGTTAGGCAGTCGTAAGACGCCTGTGAAAAGTAATATCACCGACCCAGATAGTGCGAAAATGACCACCAGTAAAGGCACTATTCAAGGCTACAATGGCATTGCCATTAACGACGATAAACATCAAATCATCTTACAAGCGCAAACATGGGGTTCAGTTGGTGAACAACAAACCTTAAAACCTGCCATCGAACAGCTGCAAGCACAACTTACCAAGTTAGGCACTCCTGATACTTTTTCAACCACTAAATTTACCGCAGATAGCGGTTTCCATAGTGAAGTTAATCTTGAATTCATGGCAAGCACTGGGCTCGATGCTTACATGGCTGATAGTGCCTTTAGAAGTCGTAACCCCTTATTTAGTCAAAGTGAAACGTATCAAACAGAGCAAGAGAAACGACGATTAAAACGAAGTAAAGGTCGGTCTAGATTATTTAATAGTAATGACTTCTACTTTGATGAAAAGAAACAAACGTGCCATTGCCCAGCAGGTAAGGAAATGTGGTTGAGTGTTAAAAATATCGAAACAGCAGGTCGGCATTATGTTCGCTACTCAGGGTATTTAAAAGATTGCCGCGTTTGCCCATTACAAACTCAATGCATGAGAAAGAAACCTATAAAACAAGGTCGGCAGGTTCAGTTTGAAACGAATATAAAAGATAAAATTATCTCATATACCGATAAAATGCGAGTAAAAATAGACAGTAGTCCTGGCAGGCGAGAATATAGTAAACGACTAGGTGCTATTGAGCCTGTATTCGGTAATATTACGGTGAATAAAGGGATGAATAAATTCACGCTGCGCGGCCAAGATAAAGTGAATACGCAATGGCAAATGTACTGTCTTGTTCATAATATAGAGAAGTTAAGGAATAGTTTACATTAACGGAAGGGCTCAGCCCTTAACTCAATAAATCCCGCATATTTAGCCCTCTAATCCCATTTATGACTCAATTTAATCAATTAGTTAATAAAAACAAAATAATCTATTTAATCTCAAGTAAATGTAAGCTACTGTCATTTTTATTTAAAATAAACAGGCTGAAAATGAGAAATTCTACAGCCTCGTTAGGAGTATCTTTGAATTACGAGCAATATAAAAAGCTTCTCCCTCTCTCAGAGTTAATAGTGAAAGCATTTTCAATATCAACTTTAGTATTATTAGTTTCTTTTTTTATCAGCCAATACTTGGGTGATTGGCAGTGGTTCGCTAGAGGCGGGTCTTTTTTTTTTTTTTTTCGGGGAATTAGCCCCGCCTTACAGATTTAAGGGGGGAATGAAAAAAAAGG
>NZ_CCDX020000034.1:0-2164 GCF_000751115.1 Thalassospira sp. GB04J01
CTCCTGATCCCAAACTGCTTTGCGATCCTGACGAAAGGCCCGCCGCGATGGCGGGCCTTTTTTATGGCCAGTTTGTTCCCCCTATTCTTGACATTGAGCGGCAGCGCACAAACAACCTATACGTAGGACTAAGGGGAAAAACTCGTGCTTGTGTTGCAAAGGCTATGCTATAGCTTTGTCTAATAACAATAACATAAGCCACCTTTCCTCATCTGAACTGCCGCCCCACACACTGGCAGAACAGATGTCCTCCGAAAGCGGCATTCCCGGGAAGTTTCATCTGAGAGACCCGTACAACGTGCGTCGATGCAGCAATGTGTCGGCACCCGGCTTATTCGTCTATGGGGATACCAAATAATGGGATTGAATATAAAACGCGGCAACAAGCCGTCTGCGCCGAAAGCGGCGGGAAAATCGGGATTGGGCGTACGCGAAAAACTGGCCGGCGCCTTTTTCCTGGTTGGCCTTATTGCTGTATTGGCAGCAGCCGTTTCCGTATTTTCATTTAATAAATTTGGCACTCGGCTTGACGAGATTGCCTATGAACAACTGCCACCAATGTTCACCGCCCAGCAACTGGCAACCGAAAGCGTGAAGATCGTCGCATCCGCACCGCGGATTGTTGCGGCCTCAACACCGTCCGAAGAGCAGGTTGTCAAAATCGAACTCGACATGTTGCTCGATGGCTTGCGCGAAAAGCTTGAGAAACTCGCGCAATCGGGGATGTCACCTGAATCCCTGTCGCATATCGAAAAAAGCGGCCAGGACCTTGCCGGTGGCTTGGAAGAGCTGCACCAAAAAACCCTGAACCGCTTTGAAGTTGCTGCTGAAATTTCCGAGAAACTTGATCAGTTCCAGCAGCTGAGCGGTCGATTTGCATCAATGATCAAACCATTGACATCGATGTCACAAAATCAAATTTCCACTGTTGCTGCCCAGGTCGAAGAACTGCGCAAAAGCGGCAATTATCTGACACCTGATCAGCTGACCCAAAGCAAAGATCTGCTGTTTACGCTTGATACAACGCTCAGCGACCGTGCGCCGATCCTCGAATTGGCACGTCTTGGCGGGGAAATCACCAACACAATTTTGAGCACTGCGTCATCAAGTGACTCGACGCGCCTAAAAATCACTAGCGTTCAGATCCGTGGCACAATTGATCAAGCCGAAAAAACCATCAATGGCCTTGAAAACAAGAAACTTCAGAAGTTTTACCTTGGTCTGATCAAGGATATTCGTGAGCTGACGGTTGGGGATGCAAGCATCCCAGCATTACGGATGCGCGAACTTGAACTATCCGAAGAACAGGCCGCTGCCGTTGTCCATACTGCAGAATACGCAACCGCTATGGAAAATGGCGTCAATGCGATGGTCGAGGCCCTTCAAACCGGTGTTGATCGGGCTGCGGGTGATGCAAACACACTCAACACCCAAAGTACCTACGTCATGTACGGGGTTGGCGCCGCAGCAATCCTTATCCCGTTACTGATCTTTGTCGTCTATGTGCGTGGCAACCTTTTGCGTCGTTTGGCCGGTTTGCAGAAAACCATGGTTTCGCTGGCGGATGGTGATCTTGACGTCGATGTTCCGTCCAAAGGGCATGACGAAATTTCCGCTATGGGACGGGCTGTTGATGTGTTTAAGGAAAATGCGCTCAAGGTCCGCGATATGCAGGCCGAAGAAGAGCACCTTAACCGTGAACGCAATGAAGCGCTGCGCGACGAGCTTCTTGGTCTGGCTGATACACTTCAGGATGAAGTCGAAACAGCGGTCAATGAAATCGCCACCCTTGCCGATCAGCTTCAGGGTGTTTCGGGTCAGATGACCCACAGTGCCGAACTGGTATCAACCCAGAGCGAAGATGTCGCAACATCGGCACAGGAAGCCACCGGCAACGTTGAAACGGTTGCGGCCGCAACCGAGCAACTTTCGGCATCCAACGCCGAGATTAATCGTCAGATGGCAGAGACGACACGTATCTCTAACGAGGCGTCTCAACGTGCTCAGCATACCAACGAACTGGTACACAGCCTGTCGCAATCGGCCGGTCGTATTGGCGAGGTTATCGCGCTGATTACCGACATTGCCGAACAAACTAACCTTCTGGCACTGAACGCAACGATTGAGGCCGCCCGTGCGGGTGACGCTGGCAAAGGCTTTGCCG